>DATHTZ010000715.1:0-4018 GCA_035462675.1 Nitrospiraceae bacterium
CCGCATTCGAGCCTGGGCAAGCAAACACCTGATGAGGCGTATGCCGTGATGCTGCCGACGGTCAAACTGGCAGCGTAAGAATCAGCAGAGAATCCACTGAAGAAACTCGGGCTGCTGTTCAAACGAATGGGGCCACCGCTCAGGAAACGTGGATGAGAGCGTGAGGTGATTACCCGTTCCCGGGCGTCCTCGACATGTACGACTCGGTCGCCTTCAATGCCGAGCGGCCCGATGCGTGCCCGTTGCAGTTTCTCGCCTGCCATTGTCTTAACCGGATATCTCCAGATCTCCGTGATCTTCATAGCCGCCGCTGTTCCTGTGGAGAGTACCGTTGAGTCCCCTAGTGGTCTGACACGATTTATCCGTTGGTCGTCTAAAGGCTGCAATTCTTACAGTCGAATGAGTCCCGCAAATTCCTTCGAACACTCATGTAGATAATCTCACTTGGAGGGCTGCACGATACTCCATCTCTCCCCTTCCTAAATCATTTGTTTTTGAACCTTCGGAAGGATACGCGTACCTCCCATTAAAATCGAGGTGGCATCAAGGGATTGCTTTTAGAGTTTTTGACCCCATCATTTCTTCGGGCGCGACTGAGGCTAAACTGTTGCAGAACTATCGTGTCCGATCATGCTTGATCGATTCCTCCCCTACCTCTAACCCTTCTGTAAGTGATTGAGAATAAACCGATGAGATGTGATCGAGACCTATAGTCTCTAAGGCTTCAGGGTTTCAAATCTCGCGGCCTCACCCCAATCTTTGCTACCGCGCTGCTACCAGGACAGAACAAATCACCCCCATCTGCGCCCCCTTTTGGAACATCATGGTTTATGGTTTCTTGTGGGGTTAGGTTGTCTGAGGTTGGATTATCGGAAATTCGCAAGCCGCAGGTCGCTGACTAATTAAGTTTAATCGGTCCCCCTCTCTCCTTTGGTGCCAAGCTGGTGTCAAAATACCATGGCCCATCATGCCCCATGATGATCTGCACCATCACGACTCCTCCCACTTTGCTGATGATTCCTCTTGCTGTGTGTCCTAAGATAGGTCTTCGGTGGGACTCTTAATCAGCGGGCCATAGGTTCGACCCCTACATCACTTACAGAGCCTCCCTATGCCAGCCGCACACTGAAATTGTTGCGCGCACCGTTGGCCTGCAGCGGGGACAAGCCTAAGCCTGCTCGGGACGGCCGAGTTTTGAACAGCGGCAACACGATGTCGCACACGCGAAACCCTCGTCCGTCTGTCCCCGACAGCACGCAAGCCGACCTGGCGCGGGCGCGTCTCACTGGACTCAAGCCGGTCCCCTGGTCATCTTGTCTTAGGAAACCACGGAATGAACGAACTCGTCGTCCGTTGGTACTCTCGATAGTCCTCTCCCCGACTCACGAGGGCCTGTCGCTCCGTCCAGGGAATGCCCGTGACTTTCAGTAGTGCCCACCCCATCCCAATAGGCCCGATCCAGGTTAGTAACCATCCAGGCGTGCTCACCCCCATGACGACATACGCCCACCAGTGCACCCATTCAAAGAAATAATTCGGATGGCGTGAATATCGCCACAATCCATCGCGACAGACCCGGTCGCGATTCCACCCCTTGGATCGGAATTGCGCGAGCTGCCAGTCGGCGAATCCTTCTCCCACAATGGCGGCAAGCCAGACCAGGAATCCCGCCCACTCCCCAAAACTGAATGGAGGTACACGCTTCTGCATGATCACCAGAAAGGGTAGCGAGAACAGCGCTACGGCAGCGGCCTGCAGCTGGAAATAACCGAAGAGTACGATCCGCTCGTTCGATCCCCACGCACGACGAAGATGCTGATAGCGCGCATCCTCATCCTTCCCGATCACCCGATTCAGCAGGATATAGAGGGCCAGTCTCAGGCCATAGAGGGCCGCCATCACGACCAGGAGAATCTTCCGTTCGAGATTGCCCGTCGTACTCCAGGCATACCAGGCCACCGCGCTCACCAGGCCGATACACCAGCCCACATCAGCAATCGAGGCATTTCTTGTCCAACGATCCGCCAGCCAGAAGACCAACATCATGCTGGCCATCACCACATACACGACCATCAGCGCCGTGAGGGGATCTAATGCCTTCATGAGTCTCTCCGTATGTTAGGAGCTGTGGGGCATGTCCATCTATACCTCTTCGCATTGCGGATCACCCCATCAAGGTGACGTACATGATCGTGGAAGGGTGGCGCCAATGCTACAACACGCAACGCCCACATAGTGCGCTGGGGTATCGGCCACCTGCCCCAGAGACCCATACCTTCGCGCCGATCAATTCATCCCGCAATTCTGTTCCGTGACCCTCAGCTTGCGACAAGCCTCGACCACCCCAAGCCCTTTGCCCAACTCGATCTCAATGGTCCGTAACTACCCGATGATCTCTTCCGCCGTATACCGCTTGCGTGCCATGCTCCCTCCTTTCGCCGGTCGAAATCTTAATTCTCATCCGGCTTCCTTTATAGGGGGCAGGTCATTGCTGTGCTAACTTTGTGCTAAAAATCTGATCAATTGATTGTATTCTACAGAATCAATGGAATGTATAGAATCATCTCAAGCCATTTCTAGGTATTGCTCAGAGAAAGTTCCCTAACCTAATCCTGAACAACCTAACAGGCGATTCTTTTGTGTTTCGGCACCACGCAGATTCTCGCTAGTCGCGTGAGTCGGAACCAGGGTCATGCGGCCAAGTACATCACTCCCCCTATATCGGGAAACACCGGATCGTTCTCCCGCCATATACCTCGCACCGCAACTTCGAGTTATCCGGCGTGGTCATCGTCCGTGATCCGAGCCAACAACCAAACTTTGTCAAGCGCTTTCAGCAGATTAGGCGGTGGGTCCCGCTTCACTTCGCCGGGGAGGAACCGGTCTTGGAGGGCAAGCAGCCCAGTGCCCAGCCGACTTGCGCCAGGGCCTGACTCGCATTGATGAGGGTGGCCAGCCAGCTAGCGAATTCATAGTTGTTTTGGTACCTAGGCCGTGCGATCTGCCTCTACGGGTGCCTGGCACCCTGTTCAGCGTCCTTGATGTGTCCTGAGGCGGGTTAGATCGATGACCCGCATGCGTTTGGTCGTGACGCCCACGTCAATGACGATCAAGGTGGTCTCGCATCCGCTGATATCGGCGCCCAAACTTAGCCTGGTTACTACCGGGGACCTTACAAAGACTCATTCGTCGGTCTATTGAGCGGCTACCGAGCGCTTTAGTACACGTTTCAAATTTCAAAACCCGTGCTTCGTCTCGCGGTTCGAGTGTTTAGCCGTTGCAACATCGATCATGTTGGTAGCCATGTGGTAGCAGGCCCTCCGAACCTCTTGGCTTTTCAAGCGATTCTAAGAGCAGCAAACTTACAAACCGCAGGTCATCACAGCGCTGAATCCGTGCTTTGCGCCCACTGGAAAGTCTTTTTAAAATCTAATGCGCGTCACGGCTGAGGATGTTGCCAGCTTTTGTAGACCGCTTCGAGACTGTATCCGTCAGGATCGAAGACGTTTGCTGCGTAATACCGGGGGTCGTAGTACAGGCGCGCGCCGGGTTTGCCGTTGTCAATTGCTTCGGCCGCCATCGCAGCCTCATAGAATGCGTTCACCTCAGACTCACTTTTGGCAACGAAGCCGACATGCGCGGCTCTGGCGTCTGCATTCCCCTGTTTCAGCCAGAAGAATACACGGCCGTCCCGCCCAAAACCCTTGAGATCCGGGTGGCCTTCGGGGCCATCCCTGCCGTCGTAGTCGACCACATGCACGATTCCGAGCGGCTTGAGAACCCTCTCGTAGAAGGCAATAGAGCGGCCAAGATCTGTGACGGTAATGAAGATGTGGTCGAGCAAAATATGCACCTCATTCGTTCGACGATTCTGCCCCCAGCCACCGGGTCGCCTCGTATGCGAATCTTGTCAGCAAGTCCAATGATTTGCTCAGTCGCGTACCGCTTCGGTGCCGTGCTCCCTCCTTTCGCCGGTCAAAATGTTCACTCCAAATCTGACCCGGTTTACCGGTTTATA
>DATHTZ010000716.1:0-5174 GCA_035462675.1 Nitrospiraceae bacterium
CTTCTTCAGTCTCATCGCTCGCGATTGGCCGGATAGTCCATTCGCAATGCCATCCACGAGTGCCAACCCCCCGAGAATGGGCGTCAGCGGAATGGGCTCTTTCTCGCCGACTCTGACTTGGAGAGAGAAGTGGTCGATCACCTTTTTGCCTGTTGTGCAGGGGATGCCTTGTAGGCGACCACCACGACGCCGAGCGTGATGAGCGCAATAATGAGTGCAATCCCGAGAATCGCGAGAGTTTCCATGGTCGCGTCCTTCACATGAGGTCATACAGCCTGCTTTTCCCGAGCGACGCTGGCCCAGGGCTACCGAGTCTGAACAGAAGCGATCAGTCGTTCGCGACCCGAATGACCAGCTTGCCAAAATTCTTACCTTCGAGCAGGCCGATGAAGGCCTGCGGGGCGTTCTCAAGACCATCGACGATGTCTTCGCGGAACGTAATCTTGCCCTCCTTGAGCCACATACTCATCTGGCCGAGGAACTCGCCGTAGCGATCGCCGTAGTCGTCGAAGATGATGAAGCCCTGCATCGTGATTCGCTTGGTCAGCAACGTGCGGGTCAGAAGTCCTAAGCGATCCGGACCTTGCGGCAGCCCGGTGTGGTTGTAGGTCGCGACCAAGCCGCATAGCGGAACACGGGCTCGCACATTCAGCAGAGGCAAAACGGCATCGAAGATGGCGCCGCCCACGCTCTCGAAATAGATGTCGATGCCTTTCGGGCACACCGCTGCTAATTGCCGTGGAACATCGGTGCTGCGGTGATCGAGACAAGCATCGAAGCCCAGCTCTTCGGTGACAAATCGGCACTTGTCTGCCCCGCCGGCGATCCCGATGGCGCGGCAGCCTTTGATCTTGGCGATCTGACCTACTACCGAGCCGACGGCTCCGCTCGCGGCGGCGACCACCACCGTTTCTCCTGCGGTTGGCCGGCCGATGTCGAGGAGACCCATATAGGCCGTAAAGCCGGGCATGCCCAGAAGACCAAGGGACAGCGAGGGGCGAGCCATGTTTGGATCCAGCTTGCTGAGACCAGTGCCATCGGTGAAGGCATAGTCCTGCCAGCCGCTGTTGCTGAGCACGAGGTCGCCCTGTTGGTAGTCAGGATGCCGGGAGCCTTCCACGCGTGAGACGGTGCCGCCGACCATCACGTCACCCACAGCCACAGGCGCGGCATAGGACGGTAGATCACTCATACGGCCACGCATATAGGGGTCAAGCGAAAGAAAGAGCGTGCGCAAAAATACCTGCCCGGCTGGAAGAACTGGAATAGCAAGCTCTTCAAGATGGAAATTCTCGTCGGTCGGGGCGCCGACAGGACGGGAGTTCAGAACGATCCTGCGATTGACGGTGCTGCGTTGGGACATGGCGTGTATCTTGTTTGAGCCGGCTGAGAACATCAATTCAACATCACGTGAACGCCTTGATCAAGGCTTCACACTAAATTCCACGGTTTCGTCGAATACCGTCTTGCCCTTGTTGTGTAGGGAGGGAATGGATTTATATAGATCCCACGTGCATTCGTGGTTGTCGGTGGCCAACATGCGTCCGCCGCGCAGTGAATACCCGGCCACGGGGTCTCCGGCATCGTCCAGACTTCCGCCCATCATGGGCGCTGCTTCGAGGATCGAAATATGTTCGCCAGGCAGGTTGCCGTCGCGGATCATGAAGGCGGCAGCGGCCAGGGGGCCGATACCGCCACCCACGAGATAGGGCTTGGATTTAATGCGCATTGTCATCTTGATCCTCATAAGAGTTTGGCCAGAGGTTACTGGCGCGCAATCACCCTGCGACGGTTGTGAAGCATCGTAGGTTGCAAGAGAGACGAAGGCTCTGCGTTCCCTATCATCAGTAGATAGACAGGTCGCCGTCACCCATTTATCTCGCCAGAGAGCCGCTCACGCTCTCGTGATATAGCAACCCGTCCAGCCTCGATCGCCTCGGTCACGACTGCCTGTTTGTCTTTAATGAACTCTCGTCCCTTGTCCACCGCCTGGTCCAAAGCCTGGGCGGCCGTATCGGCCAGCTCATGGACCTGCTCTTCGGCGCGCCGTCCATACCCTCGCACCTGCTCCCGTGACTCACGACCGGACTGCGGCGCCAGCAACAGCGCCATTGCCGCCCCCACCAATCCTCCGCCTACAAACGCCAATCCCACCGCTCCCAATGAACACCCTCTATCATCTGCCATTATTCGTCCCTCCTTCTCGGTGAATGTGTGTTTTGACGGCACCCGCCGTGGCCCTGAACCCCGCCACCATGCTGACCAGCTTGATCAGGAACGATCGGCTCGTACCCTGGACCGTCTCATGGACCCGTTGCACAGTGTCGCCGAGTGTCCCCGCCGCATGCAGCAGCACTGTCGCATGCTCGACCCCATCCCGCGCATGCTCAACGAGCATGTTCAGATTCTCTGTCGCCGCACGTATCTCCTTGAGCAACGACGGCAGTTCGGCGTTCATGCGGACCAATAGGTATTCTGATTGCGCAACCGGTTTCCTGAGTTGAATCAACAGTGGAACCAGCGAGCCGACCAGCACCGCCAACGCCCCTGCCCCCACACAGAGGGCAATTTCGACAATCATAGGACTCCTTCTCCGCTATCAGGCTCCGCGTCCTGTCTTATCGAAGGACACCGAATGCCCAGAGGACGACCAGCAACGTGAGCGGAACTCCCAGCAACCAGAGAATAATCGCTTTCCCCATAATGGCCTCTCCTTTCCCGCCAGGCTAACGACTCGGATCTTGAGCATGCGCTTACGGGCTCAGCTCCTTCAGGAGGCTGGCCAGGTCCTCTGCATGCTCTTCTTCTTGCGCAAGGATCCCCTCCAAGACTTTACGCGTGGTGGGGTCATCCGTGCCGACATAGGCAATCATTTCGCGATAGCTGTCGATCGCGATCCGTTCGGCAATCAGGTCTTCCGTGATCATCTCCACCAATGATGCTCCTTCGACATATTCTGAATGGCTCCGACTCAGCATCCCTTCCGGGGAGAGATTCGGCTCACCCCCAAGTTGGACGATGCGTTCGGCCAATTGATCGGCATGGACTTGTTCCTCAGTGGCATGCTTGAGAAACTCGCCCTTCACGCTGAGGGAACTGATCCCGGTGGCCATAAAGTAGTGGCGCTTATAGCGAAGGACGCAGACGATTTCTGTGGCGAGGGCGTCATTCAGCAGCTTGATCACCGTCTCCGCTTTGGCCTTGTACCCCGCTGTCATGGCGCCGTCCTCAATCCCTTGTCGTGCCCGAGCCCGGAGCGTCTTCACATCGGTCAGCCCGATGGCTTCATTGATGATCCCTTCCTGCCGGGTCGTGCGAGGCGCTGTTGTTCCAGCTTGTACCGGTGTCGATGTAGTTGCTTTCACGATGTCCTCCTGTCGGGGAGTGCCCCGTTTCTATTGTGTTAATCGCAGCTCGCCCAAGGCTTTCCGGTCATCCTCGGACTGCTTCTATCAAAGCCGCCTCGCAGAGCTGCAGTCGCTTCTCCACGGACCGCCAATCGATGTTGGCGAAGAACGCCTCGATGTAGGACACCCTCTCTGAAGGCTTGTAATCGAGGAGATACGCGTGTTCCCACACATCCATGACGAGGACTGGAATGAAGCCGGCTACATTTCCACTTTCATGCAGACTGATCCAGTGATTCGAGAGTCGGCCATTGCGTGGATTCACATAACAAATGGCCCAGCCCACTCCTCGCATCTTCCCCACGCTGGAAAAGTCCAATTTCCACATGTCATAGGTGCCGAAACTGTTTTCTGCAGCTTTCACAAAGGCTGAGCCTTGATCGGGCTTGTTGGCTCCGCCTTTGGTCAAATTCTCAAAGTAGTATTCGTGCAAGACCATCCCGTTGTATTCAAATCCCAGCCGTCTGGTCAGCTCGGAATAGGCCGGCATTTCCTCCTGATCAATCCGTCCATCTTTGAGCATCTCGCCAATCTGGGTCGTGAGCTGGTTCGCGGCCTTCACATATCCCTCGTACAGCTTGAGATGCATCTCGAGCGTTCGATCAGAAATCCCGACCAGCCCGTGCAAGTCGAACGACTTGACGTCGTAGTCATTGCCCAATTTCATGTGCCACCTCCTGTGTTCCTTCGATTGTTCAAACGGTCACCGCCCTGACTGTCTATGTGTCCCTCCCTGGCCAGAATTCTTCAACGCCGTCTCCCTTATGACAGTTAGAGCACGCGCAGAAATGCCACCAGGTCCTGTTTCTCTTCAGTCGTCAACTGGGTTCCTAACACAAGATTGAAGAACTCCACGGTATCCTCTAAGGTCAGCAACCTCCCATCGTGCAAGTATGGAGACGAATCCTTGATGCCCCGCAAGGGAAACGTCTTGATGGGGCCATCAGCGCTCGCCATGCGTCCATTGATCATTCGCGGCTTGTAAAAGCGCTCCACCTTCAGGTTGTGCATGGAATTGTCCGTGTAATACGGCGCCTGATGGCACCCCGCGCAGGTCGCTTTGCCGAAGAATAGGATCTGTCCGCGCTTCTCAGCCGCGGTGGCTTTTTGGGGATTCACCTTGCCGTCAATGCCCAGTTTTGGTGCCGGCGGGAAGTCTAGGAGTTCCTGGAACTCTGCCATGAAGTGCACCTGGCTCCCCCGTTCGAGAATATTGGCTCCCTTTTTTGTCCCGATCACATGATCGCCGTCGAAGTAGGCGCCGCGCTGCTCAAACTCAGTGAAATCCTCCACGGTCTTCAGCGCCCTCTGCGAGCCGAACAGCCGCTGGATGTACAAGCCGCGCAATGTGGGGGTATCGATTCGATGACGGAATTCCTGCGGGCGGATATCACCGGCCAGATGGGTACTGGCGTTCGTGTGGCCGTTCGCATGACACTCGAAGCAGGTGACGCCACGGCTTGGACGGACGGTGCGACGGTCTTCCGTCTGGTTGAATTGCTGCTGCGGGAACGTTGTGACGAGCAGCCGCAAGCCCTCGAGCTGTTTTGGATTCAGAATCCCGTTGAAGAGTTCATAATAGTTGTCGATGGTCACCAATTTGCCCTGGGACAGGTCGCCGAGATCGGGCCGTGTCGTCAGATAGATGGGGGGCGGGAACTCCGGTAAAAAATGGGCCGGCAGGTCGAAGTCCAGGTCGAAGCGAGTGAGATCACGGCCTTCCTGCCTCTGCATCTCCTCGATGTGGAACTGAGGGAACACCATCCC
>DATHTZ010000717.1:0-2168 GCA_035462675.1 Nitrospiraceae bacterium
AAACGGCTTTCCTTCAGCCTGCTATGAAATAACTTGCCCCTTCTTACTTGAATCCTATGACCATGCCGTCCGGTCCGGCCAAACGCTCTACACGCGTACGCTTGAACCCGACGTCTTTCATCCACTTGCGGCAATCTGCGCCAGTGAAGTCGAATCCGCCGTGGGTTTCAATGAGCATGTTCAGGCTCATAAGCAGCCCGAACGCATTCTGCTTGCGCGCGTCGTCAATGAGCGCTTCATGCACGATCAATGCGCCGTGTGCAGGTAATGCGTCTTAGGCTTTGCGAAGGAGCAGCATCTTCTCGTCCAAACTCCAGTCGTGGAGGATATGCCCCATGATGATCACCTCGCACTTCGGCAGCGGGTCTTTGAAGAAATCCCCGGGGTGAAAGCGCAGCCGCTGCGCGACGCCTCGCGCCTGCGCATAGGCCTCGAATACCGGCTGTACCACTGGCAGATCCATACCATTACCCATTAGACGTTTGTGCGCCAGCGCGATCTCGACCGCCACGCCGCCTTGCGCGCAGCCGACGTCTACAAACGTGCGGTACTTTTCCCAGGGGAACTTCTTGGCGATGATCTGCGCGGAGCCCGCACTGAGACCGGTCATGGCCTTCAGGAATCCCTCCAGCCGTTTAGGATCGCCATAGAGGGTGCCGAAAAAGTCCCCGCCGGTTTTCACCTCATTCTGCGGCTGGCCGGTGCGGAGGCCGTCGGTCAGCGAACCCCAAAACCGATAGAGCCGCGCATTACACATTTCGAGTATGCCGCCCACATACGAGGGCTTCGCTCGATCGAGAAACAGCGCCGTCTCTGCAGTGTTGGCATAGCGCGGACCCGTTCGCTTGAGCACGCCAAGCGCAACCAGCGAATCGAAAAAGTCCCGCGCGCTGCGGGAATGGAGTTGGAGCCGCTTGGTCAAGGCCTCCGCATCGAGCGGACCTTTCGCTAATTCGGTAAACAGCCCGAGCTCAATGGCACTGAGCAGGGTCTTCGACCCCCAAAACCCCGTGCCGAGCTGCATGATCTTCGCCGGAGTCGATCGACCTGTGGCCATTGGGTCACCCCTTTCTTTTCTTTTATCCAACCTTTCTGCCCTCGATATCTTTCAGGTATTCAGCTTCTTTCGTGAGGTATCATCGAACTGCGTGTTGCGTGGGTCCGTTCACAGCCCGGTCCCACCAAAAGCTGTCGAGTGCGGCATCGATTTCATCCGCATTGAATTTAAGGAGATCCACATCCCGTTTGTATTCCAGATAGGCCACGATGGCGTCTGCTTCCTCTCTGGTGAACACGGAAAGCCGGCAACGCGCATGATCCTGCCGAGTCATGGCCCCGTAGCGTTGTGGATTGACAAATGCCGATTTACCGATTGTCTTCCCATAGATCCGTTGCCCAGCGGAAAACTGAATAATCTTGTCGGAAAAGCCATTCGTGAGGTGGAATACCGGATCGGCGGTTTGCAACTGGTCTTCGAGATCGGCGATCAAATATGCAGGAAGGAAATACCGAAAGCCCCCCTTCGGAAAAGAAACTCAGTGCGTCATAGCTGGCGTCAAGAATAGCAGAATCCAGTTGCGACCAATTTGCGACCGCAATGAACGGCGCAACCGACTCACCTGGCTCACAACCCTCGTGGCTTCCCTGCAAAAAAGCATCACCGGGGCGCTCGGTGTCGCAAAATGCCGTCCGAATGTGTTCGATGACCTGCTGCTTATCTTGCATCGCTCCCTTCGCATTTCGATTGAGGCGGCTCTCGTGAAACGCGGCTCGTATCTCGCCAGATCGATTCTGTTTTGCCCTTCATGGGCGACGACGCCGGAATCATGCGGTCGAATGTTGGATTCGGAAATCACCGTGTCTCTCGGTATCGGTGAACAGGAACGACTGATCCTACGCCTGGTCCAATAATCGAGGCAACCAACTGGTCAAACACGCTGCAACTCTGATCGGAGATGGCGCCAGCATATTTATACTTGACTGATCGTTCCAATATTTGCTACTTTGCCCCGAGTCAGAACTAACGGAGAGCCCAGATGCCCCGCCCGAAAGAATTCGTTCCCGACGAAGTACTAGAGAAGGCCATGCAGGTCTTCTGGCATAAGGGCTACGAGGCCACGTCGATGAAAGATTTGCTGAGCGCGATGGATTTGAATCGCGGTTCGCTC
>DATHTZ010000718.1:0-4476 GCA_035462675.1 Nitrospiraceae bacterium
GGCGAACGACGGTGACATTTCAGGGTCTCTTGCTGCGGCGAGCCATATTGAGGGTGAACTGTCGCGAGCGAGAGCCTATAGGAACATCGCGGCCGTGCAGACTGAGGATGGGCATAGGGGACAAGGTGCTCTCGGGATCAATACGCGCACATCCTCGGTCGAACCAGCTGCTGCCCAACGTGGTGTGGTGGGCTAATAGCTAGGGAGAGATCTCCGCATGCATCTTGTATTCAGGTAAGTGCTGATTGAGATGACGGTGCTTAATTTGATGTGCGTGGGTTGGTGGACAGAGCATGTGACATGCGCGGCCGACGGAGGGTGTAGTCTGGAGTTGGTCCACTCGATGGAAGGATTAGGCTAATTCCCGGGGAGCGAACCAAATGCGCCCGCACACGGAAATGTAGGCCTACTCATCTTCGCGATTGCTCCATTCAGAGTTTTGTGGGTTTCCCCAGTCACTCCAGAGGACATTCCGCATCTCCAAAACCGCAAACTGATGCGGCGCACACTGAAGTAAGCGCGAGGAGAAATCTCGGCACGGCATGGCTTCATGTATCGTATCAAGACCTCAGTTCTTTTGCGGTATCGATCGCCTTTTTCAGCCAGTCGAAGCGGGACATCATCTCGGGGAAACACTTCCGCCCTAATCTCCTGAGCTCTCTTCCCTGGCGGCAAGTACCATGGTATTCCACAGGATGCCGGTGGCCCTGGCTTCCCGAACAGTGCCCTCGTCTGGTTTTTCAAAGAACGCTTGCACCGCGTGGATGGCAGCCGTCCCTACCCGACCCAACACTCGTCCCAGTTTGCTCCACCCATACTCCAACTCCAGAGGATCCGGCTTGGCGGCAAGCAATACCGGTCGCCCTCCCAGGCTGTTGCTGCCACGCACCGCCTGATTCACAGCTGACAGAAACGAATCTTCCGGGGAGATGGAATGCCCCGATGGATAAATCACAACAGTCGTCTCTGGATCGCGTGCAAGGATGAAGGTAAGCGGACGAAAAATGCCGGCCGGCGTATCAGTGGCCACAGAGATGTTGATGCGTCCATCCATACAACTGAGCGCAACGACGGCGGTGGGGTGCTGGGCGATATAGAAACTGCGCGCCTGATAGGATTCTGAACTTTGAAATTCCACGGAATGGCGGTGAGCATAATCCGTCAACCAGTCGATCCGTTGTCGGATGGGCATGTTCCGAATGATCGTGGTCTCGTCGCTTGTTGGGGACAGAGTTGGAGCAGTCATCATGGCGCCTTCCAGGACCGTTCGGTCATTAGGGTCTCAGATGTAAACTGTTGTATGGCCCGCTTCAACGGTTTTCGCCTCGACTCCGTAGAAGACTCACATGATCATGACCAGTAGAGTGACTATCAGGATATTGGATTGCCTGAATCTCATGACTGCTCCCTCCATTCGAAACGTCGCCGTGAACTTCAGCCGTGAGGGAGAAATGGAGCGCCGGTGAGTGAATGCCTATCCGCTTTGTATTCTTCGAATACGCCTTTCGCTTTCTGATGGTTATTAATTTAGCGCCTCCGCCCTTTCTAGATCAGCCCACACTCTGGCCGACAGTCGATGCGATGGTCTGCTGCTGCGTACCGGTACCGACACTGTAAGGATTTCATTCTCGAACGTCGCCTTCGCCTTCTCCACATGCGCCTCATCGGGAATCGGAATCGCCCGCATGAACGAACGGCAGAACCGTTCGGACCAGTCCATCCCTTCGTGCCGATCGTTCTGCGCTCGCTTTCGCTGACCGCTGATAGTCAACTTGTCTTGAGTGAGTTCTACCACTACGTCGTCTTTGCTTAAGCCAGGCAACTCCGCGAGGACCTTGATTTGCCCGTTCTTTTCAGAGATTGCGATCGACGGAGACCACAGGGTCATAGGTGAGATGCTCGTGCCTTCGAAAAACCTATCCATGCCCTCAGTGAATCGCCGGATGAGTTCGAAGGGGCTGGTGGTAAGGAAGTCGCGTAGCGTCAGCGAGATTAAGGAGGCCGGGGCAGGCCTGGCAATGCCTCGTTTGCACTCCATGGCATGCTCTTGTACCCGTACCTCCAGTCCGCTTTCTCCCATATAGATCATCACATCGGCCATAGGTGCCTGCTCCTATTGTTGTCTGGCGTATGCCCGATATGACGTAATGCCACCTGACCATCCTCCCGGCTCAATGGCGTTCAACGCGCTCACTCTAGGAAGATTTTCAGGACGGTCCTTTGAGTCCCTGCGTCATCTCCTTCCCTCCATCCACGGGCCGACTTGTATGAGCAGATAGCAGTTTCGGACGTTTCAGGGCCCAATCACACTTTGCACCTTAGCCTGAAGCCTCCTCGCGCGCCGCACCTCCTCATGCGAAAGCAGTGAGATTCCCGGGAACTTGACTCACGCGATAGGCCAGTGCGTGATCCGAGAGCCCACGGAAGTGCTCCATCCCCACAAGGACACAGGTATGCCCGCTTTCGATGGCTCGATCCTGGAAATTGTGCAAAAACTCCATCGTGGTATGGTCCACAATCTTTCCGGCCAAAATGAGCATATAGTTGGCTTTCATGCCCTCAGGCACCACGATTGCCTTGAGCGCCGCGTCGAGTTTCACCAGATTCATGCAGGTGGCCGACGACAGGTATATTTTGAAGGGATTCTTCATCTCTCCGACGGTGCCCCGCAACACTGCGGTCGCCGCGACAGTCATCACCTCACGAGCACCGCGGCCGTCTCCGATTCGGATAATGGGATTGCGAAACAATTCTTTCAAGGCGCCTCCCACCCCGACACCCGGGGACGCCATTACAACATCCTTCACGAGCAAGACGATCTTCGTCGCCGTGCCCACGATCATGCCTTCCCACAGGTCCGACGTCCATAACGTGACCACGACATTGACCATGGCGACAAACATCTGTTCCTTGCCCACCGCGAAGATCCGCTGGAAGACTTTGTGCGAGCACAGTTTCCATCCGACCCACATGAGCAACCCTGCAGGGCCGATTTTGGAATTTGATTGATAAGGGTTGTGGCGAACAGCAGGAAGATCAACTGAAAGCACGCATAGTAAAAGTTCGCCCAGAGGGTGCGCCCCCCCCACAAGCATATTGGTCGTACTCTTCATCCCACCCGGGATAATCGTCAATCCACCCAACAGGCTGGATGCGGTGTTGGAGATCCCCATCGCGCGCAAGGTCACATTGGGATTCGACTTTCGTTTAAACGGATCGATCTTATCAATGGCTTGAATCGTCGCAAGCGACTCGGTGCCGTCGATGAGCGTCAGCGTGATAATGACGAGTATGAGCGGCCACCATAAGTCTGTTTTTGTAAAGGCTTCCGCGAAATGGGGAAAGACGATGCCATGTTCAAACACATCACTGGGTACGTGAATGAGGAATTTCTCCTCGAGCCCCAGAAACCACGCGGTCAGGCCTGCCAAGGCGATCACGACGAGGGGCACGGGAATGAACTTCGCCCACGTGGCTTGTATACGGGCAAGCATACTGGTAATAAAAAAGAGGAGGAAAAGGGTCACAGCGCCAATGGCGCAGATCATCGGATTCATCCCCATGATCTGTTCGGGGATCAGCATGATGGCTTTGGGAATGGATTTGATGGGTGGCGTGATGTACCCGAGGAAGGCCGGGACTTGTTTGACGATGATCAGCATGCCGATCGCCATCAACATGCCTTCAACTACCGAGATGGGGAAAAACAGCGCGAATCGCCCAGCATTGAAGACACTGAGGATCACTTGGACGACGCCGACGATACAAATGGCCACCAGCAGGATCGGATAGCCCACAGCCAAATCTCCATTCCCCAACGCGATCATGCCGGCCAACAGCGCCGGCGCCAGGCCGGCAGCCGAGCCACTGATCGTGATATAGGCGCCCCCGAGGAAGGGGAAGACAAATCCGGCGATGATCGCCGAGATCAGACCACAGACAGGAGGCGCACCGGAGGCAATCGCAATCCCGAGCGAGAGCGGGATCCCCATCATGGCGACCTGCAGCCCCGCCATGAGGTCATATCGCCAATGCTTCAGCCCCGCCACCCCATTCTGGGGTTTATCTGTTTCTGGAATATTGTCTATTGTGAGAGTTGCCGGTCCATGCGATGACATACCGTTCCTCCTAGATTTTCGGTTCCCCTGTGATTCCTTGAAACGATACGCGCTTCTTTATTCTTCACATAGACGGTGCTGCATTGTTCCGCTCACGTTGGAATCTCTGCATAGGACAGTACATGCAATCGGATCCTGCGAGTCCTGGCTGTGCACGTGATCATCATGATGGACTGGCGCTGTAGACAGAATGAGAAGAGGGTCGGCTGAGGATGCTTGCGGATGTACGCATTGTGACCAGCTCCTCTTGACGCTGTGTACGAATACCTGTCTCGGTGACCCCTTAGAGCCAGGTGACCCGTTCGGCGGGTCGGATGTAGATGGGCTCTTCGACCTGAATGCGCGCCACTTCCTTGCC
>DATHTZ010000719.1:0-7629 GCA_035462675.1 Nitrospiraceae bacterium
GCACGACACTATCGCGCTCCCCCGCCTCTGAAGCGACCCTTCCGGATTCTCCTGGGTGGAAACCTTCTGGAATTCCCTCGGCTGCGACAAAAGTCGCAGTACCTCGGTCAGTTCCAGCTTTCCTTCCCAGGATAATCTCGGTGGGTCCCCGCTTCTCCGGCAAAGTGCGCGAGGAGCCTAAGCGTCGTGAAAGGAAATGAGGAAAATAGGGAACCAAGACTTGCGCGATTCGAAAAGGACGCTCTGCTAGCACAGAAGATCATCAGGCTCCATCCCCACCCTCCTCGAATCGAGAGATTTGCCTGATTTTCCAATATCCTTCGCCTTGACTTAACAGCAAACTCAAGGCTAATCTACGACACTTTCGGCCCTCTATTGACCATTCAAGAGGGACGGGTGGGGTGTATCCTCAGCTATTGGTGTCACTTTTTTTGTGTTGTCGATGGGATGGAGCTACCTGCCAGAGCGACGAGGTATTCAGCGAAGCAGAATGAAAAGGAGTTGCTTGTGACAACCGGGCATCCTGAACTCATCGCTGCCATTTCGTCCGAGATCGTCAGAAACGGACCAATTCCCTTCGTCCGCTTCATGGAACTGGCGCTCTATCATCCTCAATTCGGCTATTACATGCGGCAACCGGAAGGGGTGGACCATGAACGTATCGGCTGGTCCGGTGATTTCTACACCAGCTCCGATGTGCATCCAATTCTCGGCCGTGCGATTGCTGCACAGGCCAGGCAAATGGACAAATTATTGGGCTGTCCCACTCCCTTCATGATCGTCGAAGCGGGTGCCGGCAAAGGCGTATTAGCTCGAGACTGCCTGGCTGCGATCCATGCGGAGCGGGACGGCTTCGCATCGCGTGTCCGTTACGTGCTGATCGAACGGAGCCCGGCGATGCGAGAACTGCAGCGCCAGAACTTAGCCCCATGGTTCGACAAGCCTGGCCTTGTCACTTGGATAGAAGGCCTCGATGGGCTGGCCCAGGAAAGCGTGACCGGTTTGTTCTTCAGTAATGAACTGATCGATGCCTTTCCGGTGCACCGACTTCAGGTCAATGCCGGACGGGTCGAAGAACTCTATGTCGACTATCGAGACGGCCGTTTTGTGGGCTGTCTCAAGCCCCTGTCGACGGCCGCGCTCGCTCATTATCTGCAGCACCTGAATGCGACATGGCATGAGGGTTACCGAACCGAGGTAAATCTCCTCGCGATGGATTGGATGGAGCAGGTCGCTCAGCGGATAGATCGTGGATTCGTCATGACGATCGATTACGGCCATACGGCGCAGGATCTCTATCGGCCTGAGCGGAAGGAGGGCACATTCCTCTGCTATTCTCAGCAGCAGACGAACGACGATCCGCTCATTCGCGTTGGCGAGCAGGATATGACCGCCCACGTAGATTTTTCGAGTCTGGCTTCTGTCGGGGAGACGCAAGGACTCCATGTGACAGGGTTTACGAACCAAATGAGTTTTCTCATGGGGCTCGGCGCTGAAGAAATGATCGGGAAATTGGAGCCGGAGAGCCCAGCGTTTCGCGCCGCGATTCATCTTCTGAGGCCGGATGGCATGGGCAGCACGTTTAAGGTGCTCGTTCAACACAAGGGCATCAGCCGTCCGGAACTGGACGGCTTGAAATTCAAGCCCTTCTTCGGCTCAGCGCTGGCAGCCTGCTCCGCAGCATGACACATAGGGCAACAGGATAATTTTCCTTCGGTTGGATCACGTTTCACGGAGCCCTCATGAGTAGCACAAGCATTCCGGAGAATTACATACCGATTCTCCTGTTTATCGTCGTTGGCCTTATCTTCGGCGCCTTGGCGTTGCTCGGCGGCTCGCTCATTCGTCCGAGTCGTCCCTATCGAGCGAAGCTGACGCCCTATGAAAGCGGAAGCCCGCTGTTTTCCGACGCGCGCGTTCAGTTTCCGATGCGCTACTATATTATTGCGATGCTGTTCGTCATTTTCGATATCGAGATTATTTTTATGATCCCCTGGGCTGTCCGGTTTCAGTCGCTCGGCCTGCTGGGTCTCATCGAGATGATCGTATTTATCGGGATCCTGCTGGCCGGATTCTGGTACGCCTGGAAGAAGGGGGCGTTAGAATGGGACTAGGGCGCCGAAGGCGCGCAATTAGCAATTTTGAATTTTCAATGTTGAATCGAGGGCTCCGATCCCTTCATTCAACATTCAACATTACCTGAATCTCATGAGCTTTTTAGAACGGCAGTTTGAGGCGAATATTCTGACGACCAATTTGGACGCGGTTGTGAATTGGTCTCGGAAGTCGGCGTTATGGCCGATGACGTTCGGCCTTGCCTGCTGCGCGATCGAAATGATTGCGACGGTGGCGTCACGGTATGACATGGATCGTTTCGGCGCCGGTGTCTTTCGAGCCTCGCCACGGCAGGCCGACCTCATGATCATCGCCGGCACGGTGACGCGCAAGATGGCGCCGGTGATCCGCCGCATCTATGACCAGATGCCGGAACCGCGCTATGTCATTTCCATGGGCTCCTGCGCCACATCAGGTAACCACTACAACAGCTACGCGGTGGTCCAAGGCGTCGACCAGATAATTCCGGTCGATGTCTATGTGCCGGGCTGTCCGCCCCGCCCGGAAGCCTTGCTCGATGGGTTACTCAAGTTGCAGGAAAAGATCCAACGAGAGAAGGTATTTGTGAGATGACGTGGTTTCAGCGTGAGCCGTAAAAGGTAAAAGGTGAAACATTTTAAGAGTGCCGTAATCCAATACGTTTCATGTTTGACGGTTCACGTGTAACGGCTACTATGCAAGCTCTGCTCGACAACCTGAAGACGAAATTCCCAGGCGCGATTCTCGCGACTCGCGTGGACGCCGCTCGTGCCGAGACCGCTGTCTCCGTGGCAGCTGCGCGCCTTCCGGAGATTGCGCGTTACTTGCACGATGCTCCTGAGGCAGCCTTCGACCATCTCACCGATATCTGTTCAGTCGACTATCCAGAAGATCAGCTGCGGTTTGAAGTCGTCTACCACTTGCACTCGCTCCCCCTTCGGCAGCGCTTACGTCTCAAGGCGCGCATCACAGAGGACGACCCGACGATTGCATCGGTCACCGGAATCTGGAAGGGAGCGGAATTCCTGGAACGCGAAGTGTACGACATGATGGGGATTCACTTTTCCGGACATCCCGATCTCCGGCGCATTTTGTTGCCGGAAGATTATGCCGAGGGGTACCCGTTGAGAAAAGACTTCCCGACCGAAGGGCGTGGCTGGCGAAGCGAGTTCGACTTCATCCCGAGATTGGACGAGCCATCGCTCGACGTTATTGAGAGCGAAATCTCCGACAAACAGAAAGACGCCTTTCGTGCCGAGCCTGGCGTACCCGGTTCCCAACGGAAAGAGGAATTGCTGCTGAACATGGGACCGCAGCATCCGAGCACCCACGGTGTGTTGCGTGTCGTGCTCATGCTGGACGGCGAACGGATTGTGAAAGCCACACCGGACCTCGGCTACCTGCATCGAGGCGTCGAGAAGCTGTCCGAGGGTCTGACCTACATGCAGATCATCCCGCACACGGACCGGCTCGACTATGTCTGTGCCATGTCCAACAACTACGCGTACGTCCGCGCCGTGGAAAAACTCCTCGAGATCGAGGTACCGATCCGAGCCGAATATATCCGGACCATCGTCGCTGAGATGCAACGCATCATCGGGCATCTCTTCTGGCTCGGCACGCAGGCTCTCGATATCGGCGCCATGACCGTGTTCTTCTGGACCTTTCGGGAGCGCGAAACACTGTTGGACATGTTCGAAAAGCTCTGCGGGGCCCGCCTGACCCTAAACTACTATCGCATCGGCGGTGTCGATAGCGACTTCACCCCCGAATTGGTCCAACGGATGAGCGCGTTTCTCGATACCTTTCCCGAGAAGGTCAAGGAATACGATTCGCTCATCGCGTCGAATCGCATCTGGCTCGGCCGCACCAAGAATGTGGCCCTGCTCTCGGCCGAGGACGCGATCAATTTCGGCTGCACCGGGCCGGTATTGCGAGGGTCAGGCGTCGCCTACGATGTCCGCAAGGCCGAACCCTACGGCGTGTACGACAAAGTCGATTGGGAAGTGCCGATCGGCAAGAACGGCGACACCTACGACCGGTACTGGATCCGCATGGAAGAAATGCGACAGAGCGCCAGGATCATCGCACAATGCCTCGATCAGCTGCCGGCTGGGCCGATTATGGCCGAGGCGCCGCAATATATCCCGCCGCCCAAGGAACTGGTTATGCGCGATATGGAAAGCCTGATCCACCATTTCATCATCTACACCCAGGGGATCAAGCCGCCGAAAGGCGAGATCTACTGTGCGACAGAAGCTCCAAAAGGCGAACTGGGATTTTTCATCGTCAGCGACGGCAGCCCTCGTCCCTACCGGTTGAAGATCCGCGCGCCTTCGTTCGTGCATATGGGCGCCTTCGACCATATGGCGCGAGGCTACCTGATTTCCGACATTATCACGATCTTCGGGACCTACGATGTTGTCATGGGGGAGTGCGATCGCTGATGCAGCGAATGTTAAATGGTGAGTGGACAATGTTTAATTTTCGGAGTCTCCATTCAGCATTTATCATTCAACATTGAACATTCAGGATGCACATATGTTGATCGAAAAATATAAGCCGGAAATAGACAGCATCCTGTCACGTTATCCGGTGAAGCGCTCAGCGTTGATTCCCTTGCTGTACCTGGCACAGCGGGATGAGGGCTTCGTGTCCGAGGTGGCAATGAAGGAGATTGCGGGACTGTTGCGCCTGACTCCGCCCCAAGTCTATGAGACGGCCACTTTTTATACGATGCTCAATCTCAAGCGCGTGGGGAAATTTCATCTCCAAGTTTGCAAGTCCCTGATGTGCGCGTTGGCCGGCTCGGATACAGTCATCGGATGGGTCAAAACAAAACTCGGAATCGGACCGGGCGAGACGACGACCGACGGACTCTTTACCCTCAGTGTGGTCGAATGCCTCGCCGCCTGTGGCACTGCGCCGATGATGCAGGTCAACGAGGACTATTACGAACGGCTTACAGAGCAAACATTCGACCGAATTCTGGCCGATCTCAAGCAAGACGGGATCTGCTCGCTCAAGACCGGCCCGTTTATGTGGCCTGAGGTGCCGAAAGCGCAATGAAAAATGAGAAATGTAAAATGAAAAACTTGGCCGACCATTGTGCATTTTTAATTGTGCATTTTTAATTCTGAACGTCATGCCCAAGCACGAACTGATATTGCTCAAAAACATGATGCAGCCTGGCTATACCGGCTCGCTCCAAGATTACGAGCGGGCAGGCGGCTATCAGGCGCTCCGCAAGGTCGTGGGGAAGACGCAGCCGGCTGAAGTCACCGCCATGGTGATGAAATCGGGGCTCCGGGGGCGTGGCGGCGCAGGCTTCCCGACCGGTGTGAAGTGGGGATTCCTGCCCAAGGGCTATCAGGGCCCGCGCTATCTCTGTTGCAACGCGGACGAGAGCGAGCCAGGTACGTTCAAGGACCGTCAGCTCATTGAGCGAGATCCCCATCAGATCTTGGAAGGCATCGTACTCGCCTGCTACGCGATTGGGGCAGAAACCGCCTACATCTATATACGGGGCGAATTCGTCCTTGGAGCCAGGATCTTGGAACAGGCCATTGCCGAAGCACGGACCGCAGGCTATATCGGTGCGAATATCCTGGGTGCAGGAATCACCGCTAATGTGTGGGTGCACCGGGGCGCCGGCGCCTATATCTGCGGGGAAGAAACCGCCTTGCTGGAGTCGCTCGAAGGCAAGCGCGGTCTGCCGCGCGTCAAGCCCCCCTTCCCGGCGACACACGGTCTCTACAACAAACCGACCGTGGTGAACAACGTCGAGACCCTGGCTAACCTTCCGCACATCGTCAGCCGAGGCCCCGAATGGTTCGCGTCGATCGGTTCCCCACCGAAGAGCACCGGCACCAGAGTGTTCTGCGTCAGCGGCCATGTGAAACGGCCGGGGAACTACGAAGTGCCTATGGGGGTCACCTTCCGCGAATTGATCTACGAGGAAGCCGGAGGGATGCAGTCCGACAAACCGCTCAAGGCCTTCATCCCAGGGGGAGCGTCAGCGCCGTTCCTCACGCCGAACCACCTCGACGTCAAACTCGATTTTGAATCCGTTGCCGCTGCCGGCTCCATGCTCGGCTCCGGCGGGGTCACCGTGATGGAAGAGGGCACGGACATGGTGTGGGCTGCGCTCCGTCTCATGGAGTTTTTCTATCATGAGTCTTGCGGGAAGTGCAGCCCCTGCCGCGAAGGAAGTTCCTGGCTGGTTCAAACCATGCGCCGAATCGCCGCGAAGCGGGGGCGAACGGAGGACCTTGAAACCTTGGTCGATCTATGCAAGAACATCGAGGGCCGAACGGTCTGCGCGTTCGGCGATGCGTCAGTGGCACCGATTATGAGCACGCTCAAACATTGGCGGCCTGAATACGTCGCGCTGATTCAGGAAGCGGAGGCAGCGAACCTGATCAAGCTGGAGCCGGCAGGAAGACATTGACCGGGATCAAAATCAGTAAACAGAGCCATGGCTAATACCACGACAGAAACAGTTCGCTTGACGATCGACGGTATTCCCATCTCGGTGCCAAAAGGCACACTGGTGATCGAAGCGGCTCGCCGGGTCGGCGTGATGGTTCCGCACTTCTGTTACCATCCGAAACTCAAGCCGGATGCGAACTGTCGCATGTGCCTGGTCGAAGTAGAAAGGATGCCGAAGCTCCAAACTTCTTGCAGTACCGTTGCGACCGAAGGCATGGCTGTTCGGACCGCCACGACGGTCGTTCACAACGCCCACAAATCGGTGCTCGAATTCATCCTGGCCAATCATCCATTGGATTGCCCGGTCTGCGATCAGGGCGGGAAGTGCGACCTGCAGGATTTTTCCCATCAATACACCGCCACCAGCAGGTTTGAGGAAACCAAACGCATTTTCCAGAAGGAATATTTCAGCCCCCTGATCGAAACGCAGATGAACCGTTGCGTGCAATGTTTGCGTTGTGTCCGTTATTGCGACGAGGTGATGGACGTCAAGGCCCTTGCTCCGATCGGACGAGGCACGATGACCGAGATCAAGTCCTTCGGCGACCATCCCTTGGACTGCGAATTCTGCGGCGGCTGTGTGCAGATATGCCCGGTCGGCGCCATCGTCAGCCGGCTCTCCATGTACGAATACCGTCCCTGGATGCTCAAACGAGCCGATACGGTCTGCACCTTTTGCGGGGATGGCTGTCAGATCACGGTCCAAACCAAGGACCAGGAGTTGATCGAGTTGAACAGTGCCCAGGGCGCCGGTCGGAACAGCGGGGATCTTTGCGCGCGAGGGTTTTTTGGATTTCGCGCGGCGAGCCATCCAAGCCGAGTGACCCATCCGCTGATCAGGCGGAACGGCGTGCTGGTGGAAGCCACGTGGGAAGAGGCATTGGTATTTGTAGCCGAACAGACCAACCGGCTCAAGTTAGCGCATGGCCCGCAGGCCTTCGGCGGACTGATCTCTGGCCGCTGCACCAACGAAGAGCTCTATCTGTTTCAGAAGTTCATGCGCCTCACGATCGGGACTAATAATCTCGACAGCAGTGCGCGGTA
>DATHTZ010000720.1:0-3936 GCA_035462675.1 Nitrospiraceae bacterium
GCGAGATGAGCATCGTGCCTTTCTTCAACGAGACTGTCGTAAGTTCTTGTGTGCCGCCTTCGAGCTTGGGTTCCACTTCGGCTTTGAGATCGAGCGCATAGCTGATCAGCCGGTCTTGTCCCGGAGGAAGATCCTCGATGCGCGCATCACCCCCATAGGTCCCGCTGTCGAACAGCGTGATCGGCCCTTGCATGAGGTGCAGTGACGACGTGTTCTTGAGCCGATATCCGTTCAGTGGATGCTTTGCGTTGACGCTCTGATTGTAGAGCGACACTTTCTGCCCCTGGAGCGTCTGGCCGATGATGGGCAGCAACGCGCTCGTGTGTTTGGTGAGGGTGACGGGCTGGTCGATACGATATTCGAACAGCTCGCCCTTGTCTTCAGCCACCGCCATGGGGGCCACGCCTTCTTCCAGGCTGCTCACCTCCATTTCGGCGGCGCTGGCGGGCGCGACCGGGGCATTGGCCCGACCACCTGAAAAACCTTGGGCCATTTTCCCGAGCAAGCGTTCTTTCTTCATCTCATTGCGGGCTGGAGGGGCAGACGCCATCGGTTTGAGTTCATCCAGGGCATCGCCGTACGTTTGGGGTTTGAGGTTGGCATAGAGCTCAGGCTGAACAACTGGTCGTGGGTTGTAGAGCGGTTGATACAGGTCCATCGTGAAGGAAATGGGCCGTCCAGAGACAAGTGAGAGTTTCACGTTGTTCCAGTCCTGTGAGGTCTGATTCTCCACAATGGCCCAGCCTTGCAGATAGGGCGCCTTGTCCCCATCTAAGACGAGTCGATAGGTGGTTTTCCAGACCGGGGTTTCAGTTAGGTACGCGACACGGGCCTGGCGGCTCCCGGTGCCGTCGAACGTAATCGAGACCGTCTTTTTCTGCGCATCGTGATTGGTTGCGAGTGCGGCCAGCGCCTGGTGCAATTCAGCATTCAACGCGGGATTGGTCAATTTAATGCGCTGCACGTTCGCCAGCGAAAGTGAACGGAACCCGTCTTCTGTCAGGAGCGTAACATATTCTTGCTCGATGACGCGGTGCTGCGATCCCTCGCCGATGGACTCCGTTTTCTTCTCGACGCCCAGCAACTTGCCGACAATGGGATTGGGGGCGGTGACTTCGACCAGCTCCCCACGGACTTGAGTTAGAATCTGCCCCAAGGTTGGATTGCCGTTCAGATTGATGCCGAAGCTCCCGAGTGTTTTAGTGACGGGATCGTGTGAGCCATAGGTGACAGTCGAGACCTTGCCGCCACCGAAGTCCTGTACGACCAGACTTTTCAGCATGTCATTAATCTGGTTCGCATGTAGGCGGAGGTCGAGTTGCGTTCGGTTGTTCACCGTGCCGTCATGTTGAAAATACCCCACGCCGCTTGAGTAGAGCACAATCTTCGAGAGGGGGAGCGCCGCCCCGTCCTCTGCCAAAACAGGCCAGGGGAACAGGAGGAATGATGCGAGGATCAACCGCCTGATGAGGGCGTAACCGGGGCGAAACGACTGTGCAAACATTGTAGCCTCCATCGTAGGGGGTGGTACCAGGCCGTAATGGCCACGGTGATATGACCTATCCCAGTCATGTCGTCAAGAGCGAGATCCTTTCATCCTTGAAAGAGAATTGTCCAAACCGTCAGACTCATGGTACGGAGAGGAGCCCCCAAAGTTCGGACAGTAGGATACGTGGTCGCCTGGCTTCACCGACGCCACCGAGGCGAGGCAACCCAGAGGAGCGAGGCGATGAAGAGCACGAGCCGCAATCACGGGGCGCCCTTCAAGGCGCCAGCCGCCATGAAGGGCGACAAGACGCTGGCCGAATGGGCGGAGCCCTGTCATGTCCCTCCCCCCCAGATCACCGAATGGAAGCCGCAACGACGGGTGCGAGCCGCGGACGTCTTGGGCGGGACGCACCCGACGCCGGACCCGCCAGCCCGCCCGACCCTTCAGGCCACGATCGGCCAACTAACGGAGGCTGGCGCGATACCGTGTTCATAGAGCGCCTCTGGAAGAGTCTCAAGTGTTTCTCCACGCCTACGAGCCCGTCAGCGCTGCCCCACAGGTCGTGGAACGCTCCCGGACGTGCGACAACCAGACGAGGCCGCCCCGAACGCTTGATGGACGCACACCACATGGAGTGTCTGTTGACAGCCTGCCCTCACGGCTCCCCGCCGCGTAGGCAGAATACCGCAAGACGCCACGTACGAACCACCACATGCGGTCCAACCAATCGGGACCACCTCTCTCGGCAACCCAGACGTAGGTGAAGTCCCCGGCCCACACCTGATTCGGAGTCTCGATCGTGAATTGGCGATTGAGGATGTTTGCACCCAGGGGAACTGATGATGAGACTGGGTAGTGGCACGCCGCTTCGTCGCGGAACGTATTCCCTCACCAAAACGTGAAGGCACCGCTCCTCTTACGACAGCCTTCCGTCCAATGGAGCGCCCAACTAACTTAGGGGCCTGCAATCCATCTACTGGGAGGATTATTACCTGAGAAAACAGAGAGATTACATCAAACGTTCAGCGGTGGCTTGGATAGTAGGGCGTGTGTGGTAACAGCGGGGCCTTTGTCGGTAGGTGGGGGTACTTTCACACAAACTATCACCCTTCGAATATTGGATTTTTGTTCGCTCTTCCGGCTTTACTCGTCCAGCAGCTTCCTGATCATGTCCTCCGTTCCGTCGGCCCACACTTGATACCCGCGCTCATTTGGGTGCAGGTAATCGGGCATGAGGTTCTGAGAGAGGCGCCCGTGGTCGTCAAGAAAGTACCGGCTGAGGTCCAAGAAAAAGACTTGTTGGTTGTCGGCGTGGGCGCGGAGGTGGTCATTGATGGCTACGTTCCACCTGCGGAGCGGGTCATCCACCGAGGCACTGCGGGGAAACACGCCCAACAACAGAATCTTAGTACTTGGAAGGCGTGTGCGCAAAGTCGTGAGAATCGCCTGGATGCCTGCGGCGGTTTCCTCTGGGGGATCATGACGCGCACCCGTGTTGTTGGTTCCAATCAGCACGACCGCTAGCTTGGGGGTAATCCCCTCGACCTCCCCATGGTTCAGCCGCCATAACACGTGCTCGGTACGATCACCTCCGAACCCCAAATTCACCGCCCGGCGATGCCCATAATACTTATCCCAAATGCGGCGACCCACATCCTCCCATCCATGGGTGATGGAGTCGCCGATCAGTAGCAGGTCAACTTCGCCCTGGCGAATGCGCCCAATTATCTGCTCATGCCGGGTTGTCCACGAGGGCTTGGTCTGCGGGACGGGAACTACCGCCTCCGGCTTGCGGTCAAGGGCCTGTGTGAGGCTGAGCTGAGCGACAGTCATTCCCCCTCGGTCATTGCCACCAACCGGTACCCACTCCGCATAGGCTGGAACCACACTCAACAGCAGGAGTGTTCCCACGAGTAGTCGTTTCATTCGAATGCCTCCATGAAGTGAGCAAAGATCCAAACAGTAGCCCGGCGGCAGCTTGAGGAATAACCCAGAAGTATACGTCACAGCGCAATGAATTGGAAGACGACGGTAGAGTCGAATCGTGGGCACAGTTGCGGTCCTGTTTTGATCGCCTCAATTTGTATCGTGCTGAGGTAGCCAGTGATAGACATGACTGAGCCAGTTGCCGACAATGGGAGAGCGGGAGGATATGGGGGCAGGCAAGGACTCAAACTGAATCGCACCAAGCTGTGGTGGACCGCAAGAAGTACCGCCACGCTCAGTTTTGCTGTCCAGCGGCACCATGTCCAATAAGTCATGTAGTTGTCCCCGCTTCGCTTTCCTATAGACCCAAGGTGGAACGGATGCCGGATCGGCTCACAAGCCTCTCTTTGCCTTTCTGGCATCTTTCTCTCGCAGGCTGCGGAAAAACCCTGGTTGAATGAGACCGACGCGCTCCACCTGGTTGCGGATCCGCACCAAGTGGTAGAGGGCTGCTGCGAAGG
>DATHTZ010000721.1:0-1707 GCA_035462675.1 Nitrospiraceae bacterium
CTCCTCAATTTTTCCAACAAGGGAGTTGCCTCCCATCTATACAGCAAGACTCGTGCTGGACCGGCCAATCGAGAGAGCACCATGATCCGACAGGTAAAAGACCAAAGAAGCCAGCGACATGAGTCGGTGGATCAGACTCGCCTCATGAAGAGACGATGCGCGAGGCCACTAGAGTAATGCGGCAGAATGACTAAGCAGGAACTCACATGTCACTTAAATGCCTCAGTTCTTGGGAAATGGACACGCATCCAAACTGAGCCAGAGAAAGGTGGCGCGTTCGGAGGGGAACTCGATGGAGCCATCCCACGCCAGGGACACCTCAAGCATAACCATGGCATTACTCCTCGCCCGCGAACGAGGCGAAAATGACTCCGGACTACCTTTTTCCGTCCTTAAAACCGGGATTGACTGCAGCACCAGGAGTGTTATCAGTAATCAGTAACCATAAACACTGAGAGGAGGCCAGCGAAAGCTGGAGGAATGGCCCAGTAGATACGTGACGAAATACTGCATGGGGAAGCGACGGTAGGGGTGGAGGGTTTGCACGAGGCCGGGCCCAACGCCGCCGGAGCGGCTGAAAGGAGCCCTATGTGGTTACTCATCATAGTTCTACTAAATACAGTGCCGGGGCTCGAAAAAATCACGGTGCTGAATACGTTTGCCACGTCTGAGGAATGCCAGATTGAACGAAATCGGATAGGCTTTGAGATGGCAGCAGCGTATCCATATGAACGTGATTTTGTTATTGCCTGTCGATTGAATCCAAAGCACAGCTCATAAGAGCGCTGAAGGGAAGAAGGGAGAGTCAACGTCGTCGAAGCTGAAAATGAGGATAAGGATCTACCTACGTGCTCCCTCATGAAGCCGAGCACGCTGCACACCCAATTGCTCAAGGGCAGGAGCAACTACGCAACCCCGCGCGCGCTGACGAGGTGCCCCAGCAAAGACTCCCGATCGTCTTGTTTCTCCATATCGAAATACGCTGGTGAGTTCGTTCGCCATAAATTTATAATCGGAACAAGATTTCATGAACTGACCTAAATATGGATCTCCGCGGGTCACAGTGGGTCTTTTTCTGCACTCCGTGTGAACGGAGGCAGGAACGCCGCGACGATTTTAAGTTTGAGGTAGTCCTCATCACGGTAGCCGTAGGCCCGCCGCTGGAGGACACGGATCTTGTTGTTGAGCCCCTCCACGAGGCCGAGGCTGACCTTGTTCTCCGGGTGACAGTACGACGCGATGCCGTCCCAGTGGCGGTCGATCATCGCCGTGAACGTCTCATAGGGCGTGAGCCGCTGCCACTTGAGGCTCTGTGTCCAGGGCGTGAAGAAGGCGCAGGCCCCGCTCTCGGTCTGGTAGTCCCAGAGCTGGCCAAAGGACTCTTTGAGCAGGTAGACGGTGTTGAGCCGCTTGTTGGCCTTGAGCAGTTTGGCAAGGGAGCGGCGGCCGTCGGCTGTCCCTTGATGAAGGCGCGGTCCTTGGCAGCGAGGCGGCGGTACTCGCTGCGGCGGACGGCGTCGAGCGCCTCGCCGAGGTGGCGCACGATGTGGAACTTGTCGAAGATGACACGCGCTTGTGGTGCAGGACGCGTGAGCGAGGCACGAAAGGGCTTCCACCTGTCCATCGCGGCGAGCTGGATGCGCGCCATTCTTTTGGTACCCAGCGTGGCAAAGAAGAGGTCCATGTCGGCTTCGGTGCGGCCCGTAC
>DATHTZ010000722.1:0-14863 GCA_035462675.1 Nitrospiraceae bacterium
GGCTGGCTGGCCTGGTGTCGTGAGGTAGCCGTTCACGAAGATGGAGTCTGCTGGATAGAGCGCCAATGGCTGGAGGCTGCGCAGGTTGTGTTCGCGGCCACCGGCCACGCGGAGTTCGGTCCGCGGGTGCAGAAACCGGAAGAGGCAGAGCACCTTCAAGCATCGTTGAGGAGTCAGGTTGTCACAGTTTTCTAGCGGTGTGCCTGTCGCCGGGTGAAGCGTATTCAGGGGAATCGAATCCGGTTTCACCTCGATCAGGGCCATCGCAAGCTCGATGAGGTCTTCATCCTTCTCTCCCATTCCCACGATCCCGCCGGAACAGATTTCCAATCCTGCCGCTCGCGCGTTTCGGATGGTGCTGAGCCGGTCTTGGAAGGTGTGCGTGGTACAGATAGAGGTATGAAAAGCTTCGCTCGTATTCAAATTGTGGTTGACCCGATCGACGCCCGCCGCTTTCAGACGCTTGGCCTGTTGTTCGCTCATGAGGCCCAGTGAACAGCAAATCTGAATTGGAATCTCCTGCTTGATCGAGCGGACGGCTCCCGCGATTTCGTCGATTTCTCGATCCAACGGACTCCGACCGCTGATGACGATGCAGTAGCGTTGTGCCTTCGAAGCTGCTGCCTGCCGGGCGCCGTCGATCATTTGCTGTCGAGGCACAAGGTTATAGCGCTCGATGGGGGCGGTGGAGATCGCAGATTGGGAACAGTAATGACAGTCTTCCTGGCAGGCCCCGCTCTTGGCGTTCTGCAACATCTGGAGGCGAACGGTCTTGCCGAAATAACGGGATCGAACGGTAAAGGCGGCTTGGAGGAGCCCCAGCAATTGGTCATCAGGAGTGTCCAGCACGGCCTGGCTTTCGCTTCTAGTCAGCGTCTCATCGCGCAAGGCTTTGGCAGCGAAATCCTGATAGTCGACCATGGGATGCTCCATCATCTTATGAAGTTGAATTGCCTGCGATGCGGATGGCTGTGTTTGAGCCTGACCGGACGAAAACCTACACGGTTTCGAAGGGAGAAGCAATGCCCTGGTAGGGAACTGTTGAGACTGGGAGGGGGCTGCTGTCTTTATCGGGGGCCGCTTGACCGTCGTTTGGCAAGGGCAACGCGACTAATGTATTCCAGATCCCACAGCTTCGGCAGCGTCCCGACCATTCGGTCGACTCTTGTCGACAGGCGGTGCAGATATAAGGGACGACCACACGTTTCTTGAAATGCAGGGCTTTTTTGAGTTCGGCGACGGCCTCCTCCATGTGCTGTTTGCGCAAATAGAGATTGGCCATGATCTTATGGTAATCGGCCAATTGGTCTTGTACCCCTTCGACCGTCGAGAGGATGTCGAAGGCTTCGTCGACCATTTCAAGGCGGTAGTAGAGCTTGCCTAAATAGAACTGCAGGGCAGGGTTGTTCGGGTCTTGCCGAAGGGCCTCCTGGTAGACACGGATAATTTCGCTGGGTTCGCCCTGTTCAAGAAAGAGTTCTTCGAGGCGGTGCAGGATGATGTTGCTACGGGTTTTGGCATAGATCTTCTTGAGAATTTCTACGGCTTGCTTGGTTTTGCCTTCCCGGATCAAGATTTCGCCGATGCCGACATAGGCCGGCAAGAAGGTCCGGTCTTTCTTAATCGCGCCGCGGAAGTAGCGCCGTGCTTTATCGGGGTGGCCTCGTTCCAGCAGTTGGCGTCCGACTTCGTACGTGCAGCCGGTGAGGAGATGGGCCTCGACCTTGCGTTCCGGCTCGGGTAGGTTAGCTTTCAGGAGGCGATGTTGGATTTCGAGCGCCTCGCTCCATTTTTCGAGCCGGATCAACAGATCGCGCTTGCGGATGAGCGCGGTCAGGTTGTCCGGTTCAATCTTGAGCATCTTGTGCAGGGTCAGCAGGGCGTCTTCATAGCGCTTGGCGCCCTCCAAGTCGTTGGCCAGCTCCAGCAGAATTTCAATGTTGCGCTCGTCGACGCGATTCGCTCGTTGATGGAGGCGGATGGCTTCAGCGAAGTTGTGTTCCACGCGGTAAATGTTTCCCAACCACAGCAGCGAATCGACACGATTGGGGTCCATGGCCAGCGCTCGTTCGAACAGGCCGATGGCTTCGACGGTGCGTTTCGACATGATGGCATGAGTGCCTTCACGATGGAGTGCGTCGATTTTTTCTTTACGCCGCAACAGCCGCGTGCTGCGCCAGTTGCCGATGACATGGGCGGTCTGCCGCATACCGACGGCCAAGGCCACGAGCACGGCGCCGACGGCCATGGAAAAGACGACGAGTGTGACAGGACTCAGTTCGAATTGGATGGAAGGGCTGGTCCGGACTGAGACCGTTCCAGGATTCAGCTCGCGGGCATAGCTGTACAGGAAGATGCCGATGCTGACGAGGAAGATGGTAGTGAGCAGTCGGAGCATCGATCTAGGCCTTTGTTTTTGTCGGCGCCTTTTTCCGCTTCACGGGCCGTGGGGTCGCAGCCGGTTGTATAGCCGTCGGTTCGCCCGGGATGGCGATGCGTTTTGCGTCGGCCCACAAGCGTTCGAGTGCGTAATGCTTCCGGATATCCTGCCTGAAAACATGCGCGATGACATCGCCGAAGTCCATCAGAACCCACTGGGATGACCGCATGCCTTCGATGCTCAGCGGTTTGGAGCCGGAGCGAGAGAGGATACCGTCGACATGATCGGCGATAGCACTCGCTTGGCGATCCGAATCCGCAGAACTGATGACCAGGTAGTCGGCAACGGAGGTCAACGGCGCTACCTGGAGGACGAGAACGTCGGTGGCCTTCTTATCGAGCATGGCCCGGGCAATGGCGAGGGCCGTGGACCTAGCTGTTCGTGCGATTACGGTCCTCTTGGTAGAGATGATGTTGAAGTATATAAGATTCCACTAAGGGCGGCAACAGATTTGCCGCTGGGAGCCCTTGACATATTCGTGAGCGAATATCCGATGCGGAGACCGCGGAGGGTGGTAGTTTGAGGCAGATCAGGCCTTGTGTTCCGAGCGGCGCCTCGATTCGGGAAATCCGTCCCGCGTCTAGGTCCGCCAGCGAGGGATAGGGAATTGGTGGAAGCAGTGCGACGGTTGAGAGGGAGCGAAACGACAGGCCTGGCCGAGAGAGGACGACGAACGAGCAGAGTTTCAGCAGTGTCTGGGGGTCACGCCAGGATGGAAAGTCGAGGAAGGCATCGAGTCCGATCAAAAAAAAGAGCTGGGTCTGCGCGCCATACTCTTGCTGTAATAGGCGAACGGTGTCGATGGAGTAGGACTTGCCTGGCCGACGGAGTTCCACATCCGAGATAGCGAGAGAAGGGTCTGAGGCGATGGCCAGGCGGACCATCTCATAGCGGTCTTGGGCATGCGCCAGACTGCCGTTCGGCTTATGGGGAGGATGACTCGTGGGAATGAAGAGAATCTGGTCGAGCCCAAGGGTCTCGCGCGTCTGGCGCGCGATGGCCAGGTGGCCGTTGTGTACGGGGTTAAAACTGCCGCCCAATAGTCCAAGACGAAGGGGGCCAGAGTGCTGAGTGCTGGGTGCTGAGGGCTGAGATTCTGAATCTGGCGACATCATAACTCAGCACTCACATCTAGCAGGCTGCGGAAGACCTACGTATGGCACAGCAGGTTATGATCACTGACATGTCTGGGAGCCCACGCAAGATGCTCAAAAAGGCCGTCCAGCAAGGCCGCAGCGAGCGAAGAGGGAGGCGTACGCTTCGGTACGTTGAGCCTCTGAGCGATGCGAGAACGCAGCTGGCGGACTTTTTCAGCATCTTGCTAGAGGATGACGAGGTTGTCCCGATGTATGACTTCCTCGTATTCCTGCGGACCGAGCTGTCGCTGGATCTCGGCTGTCTTGAGTCCTTTGATCCGTGCCAAGGTATCGGAGGAGAAGTTCACGAGTCCTTTGGCGAATTCTTTGCTGTCCTGGTCGAGGCAACTGACCGCATCTCCCGCATCGAACGGACCGCTGACTTTCAGAATGCCTGAAGCCAATAGGCTCTTGCCCCGCCGGGTCAGCGCTTCGACGGCTCCAGGGTCGAGTGTTATGGTCCCTCGTGGCCTGAGAGTGAAAGCGATCCAATGTTTGCGGCTGGTGAAGCGCCGCTCCTTCGCGAGGAAGAGGCTGCCGCCGGGGCCTCCGGCTAATACCTGTGGAAGGAGGCCGGCTTCTTGTCCGTTTAAGATCAAGGTGGCCACGCCATACTCACTGACTTTCTTCGCCGCCTGGATCTTCGTGGCCATGCCTCCGGTACCCTCAAAAGAGCTGGAAACGCCGGCCCGCTGCTCAATGTCTTCGGTAATGTCCGGAATCAACGGAATCAGCGTGGCTGCGGGGTTCTTGCGCGGATCTTCGGTAAACAAGCCATCGATATCCGATAGGATGATCAGCAGTTCCGCGTCGACGAGATGGGCGACCTCGGCAGCCAGCGTATCGTTGTCGCCTACGCGGATTTCATCCACAGCGACCGTATCATTTTCATTGACGATAGGGATCACTCCGAATCCGATCAGCGCACTCAGGGTGTGGCGTGCATTGAGAAACCGCCGCCGATCGGCAAGGTCGTGGTGAGTGAGTAGGATTTGCGCCACCTTGACATCGAGTCGCTCAAACGATTTTTCGTACGCCCACATGAGCCGGCTTTGGCCCACCGCCGCAGCCGCCTGCTTCACCGGGAGGCTCTTGGGGTATTCCTTCAAGCCTAATTTCTTGATGCCGGAGACAATCGCACCGGAGGAGACGATCAAAACTTCACGCCCGCTCGCCCGGATTGCCGCGATCTCATCCGCGAGTCGATCGATCCGTTCGGGGCGCAGTCCGGTATCTCGGGACGCAACGAGACTGCTCCCGATTTTGATGACGACGCGGGTAGCCCGTTTTAAGAGTTCGTCTCGCATGGTGCGGCTCGAAGCTGCGCGACCTGTTGGCCGACATAGGTGACGAGTTCCGTCAGTCCTTCTCTCGTGGCGGCAGAGATCGGGAGGCATGTATATCGATGGCGTGTACAGTACTTCTGCAACGCTCGCAGGCGAGTACCGTCTCCAGCCACGTCGATTTTTGTGGCGACCACCGCGAATGGACGCGTGGTGATCGGCTCATCGTAGGCGGCTAATTCCTGACGCATGATTTCGAAGGTCTTGACGGGCTCATCGGTGGCCCATTCCGAGACATCGATCATATGCAGCAAAAACGACGTGCGTTCGATATGCCGAAGAAATTGGAATCCCAGCCCCTTTCCTTCATGGGCGCCTTCGATGATCCCGGGAATATCTGCGACGGCAAAACTTTCCTTTTCCCCCCAGCGAACGATCGCCAGGTTCGGCGTCAGCGTGGTGAAGGGATAATCGGCGATCTTCGGCCGTGCGGCCGAAATTGCGGCGATCAGCGTCGATTTTCCGGCGTTGGGAAACCCCACAAGCCCGACGTCGGCCAACAGTTTCAGCTCAAGCCTGAGCGACCGTTCTTCGCCTTCTGTGCCGGTTTCAAATTCCGTAGGTGTGCGGTTGGTCGATGTGGCGAAATGACTATTCCCTCGTCCGCCACGGCCTCCGTGAGCACCCACAAACCGCTGCCCTGGAGTGACCAGGTCGGCCAACATTTCATGGGTTTGATCGTCGTAGATGACGGTGCCGACTGGAAGGGCTACGGTCACATCCTCTCCGGTTCTTCCGGAGCAATTGGCAGCGCCACCCTGGCGACCGACTTCTGCTTCGTAGTGTTTCTGGTACCGGAGGTCGAGGAGCGTGGTCATGCGTGGTGACGCTTCAAACACAACATCGCCGCCGTGTCCACCATCGCCACCGTCAGGCCCGCCGCGCGGGACGAATTTTTCTCGCCGAAAACTGCATGACCCGTCGCCGCCACGGCCGGCTTTGATATGGATACGGACTTCATCGACAAACATCGGCGCACCGTTTCAGCATGAAGACTGTATGGGCAAGACATACGAGAAGTATCCCGTCGCACTCCTACCCATGCCGGGAGTCCTCGTGGTCACGATACTGTGACGAGAAGTGAGAGAAAGAATGTACTATGAAATCGAAGGCGCGGAGTAGACGCTGACCTTCTGCCGCCCTCGGCCGCGTTCGAACTTCACGGTCCCGGTGATGCGGGCGAAGAGGGTGTGGTCTTTGCCGAGGCCCACGTTGAAACCGGGAAAGAACTTCGTCCCTCGTTGACGGACCAGGATCGATCCGGCTGTGACGGTCTCTCCGCCGTAAGCCTTGACCCCGAGATATTGCGGATTGCTGTCGCGCCCATTTCTAGTCGATCCGCCGCCTTTATTTGTTGCCATGGCTGATCCTCGTTAGGCCGTTTCGATGCCGGTAATGCGCAATTTGGTGAAGCCCTGGCGATGGCCATTGGTCCGCCGATAATTCTTGCGCCGTTGTTTCTTGAAGATGGTGATGGAGCGGGTTCGGCCCTGGCCGATGATCTCGGCTTTGACGCTGGCCCCTTCGACCAACGGTTGTCCGACCGCCAGACCCTTCTCGCCGTGGACCAGCCGCACTTGGCTGAGTTCGACCGTCCCCCCAACCTCGCCAGGGAGGGACTCCACTTGGACTAGTGATCCAGTTTCGACTCGATACTGCTTGCCGCCTGTCTCAATGATTGCGTACATAAGCCCCTGTCTCCATTACAGAAGATGATTGTGTACCATAGGAATTTGAAGCCTGTCAAGATAACGGCTGCTCTTTCCTGATATTTCACCCCGGAATGGTTCGCTGATAAACCTGTCCCTCCTTCTTATTCCACCTAATTCACCGACTTCGCGAGCCATCCCGTTCTGGCTCCTTGGTGTGTGCTATGCTTTCATTGTTGAGCATCTTCAAAGATCGGAGATCGTGATGGCCAATGCACCGAAGCCTCGTCCCTCCAGGCCCAAAGGCAGCCGATTCGTGGTCCGTCCCTATCGTCGCATACCGACCCAGCACGTTCTCTATTATCTCAGCGGGAAATGCGTGGGAAAGGGTATCGTGATCAATTTGTCTCAATCCGGCATGCGTGTTCGAGGTGAGCATGAGGTTGAGCCAGGTCTCAATTTAGCGTTGCGTCTCACGCTGACAGATGATGGCCCAACGATAGACATTGAACGGGCGATGGTTCGGTGGGTAGATGGAAATGATTTCGGCCTGGATTTTCTTCGCCTCAGTCCGTTAGCGAAGAAGCACATTACTGATGCATTGAGCCAGCAGATTCGTGTCCCTCAGTTGCCTGCCTGAGTGCCCCCTTCTTGCCCATGCTCGCAGATGGGCCATGCCGCGCCAGTTGGCTTGACGCTTCTTCCAGCCCGCTGCTATATTCCAATTTTACCGCTCGATGGTTCACGTGCCGCTTGCGATGCCTATGCTTGAGCCACAAGGAAAAATTTGGATGGACGGATCGTTCGTCGATTGGGCGGACGCGCAGGTCCATGTGATGACCCATTCCCTCCATTATGGGCTGGCTGCGTTCGAAGGGATTCGTTGTTACAAGGGAAAGTCCGGCTCCGCGATTTTTCGGTTGCAAGAACATGTCGATCGGTTGTTCGATTCCACCCATATCGGCATGATGCAAATGCCCTTCGACAAGAAGCAGGTCGCAGCGGCCATCGTGGAGACAGTGAGGGTGAATAAGCTCGAGGCCTGCTATATCCGTCCTCTCGTCTATATCGGGCACGGAGCGATGGGGGTCTATCCTGGCGATAATCCTATCAAGCTGGCCATCGCGGCTTGGACATGGGGTTCCTACCTCGGTGACGATGCGCTCGCCAATGGTATGCGGGCCCGCGTGTCGTCGTTTACTCGGCATCACGTCAATGTCTCGATGACGAGAGGAAAGATTTCCGGCTACTACGTGAATTCGATTCTCGCGAAGAGGGAAGCGAAAGCGGACGGGTATGATGAAGCCATTTTGCTCGATACCGAGGGCTATGTGTCCGAAGGGACGGGGGAGAACATCTTCATTGTGCGGAAGGGGCAGATCAAGACCACTCCGCTCACCTCGATCCTCGATGGCATTACCAGAAGCTCCGTCATCGATCTGGCGCGGGAGAAGCGTATCCCTGTCGTGGAGGAGCGATTCACGCGCGATGACATGTATATCGCCGATGAAGTATTCGTGACTGGAACTGCCGCTGAACTGACGCCGGTTCGAGAGATCGACAACCGCCGCATTGGAACCGGCACGCCGGGTCCGATTACACAATCTCTGCAGAAGACCTTCTTTTCCATCGTGCGTGGGGAAGACCCTTCCCGCGAGGCGTGGCTCACCAGAGTCTAGCAAACCGCTGAATAGGTTTATCCCCTTACCCTCCTGTTCCTCGATAGATATCCGTAACATCCGTGAAGCGCAAAACGTATTTCGTGGGAGGACGGAGCTAATGGCGTATAGCTTATACAATCGGAAAAATCACAGTCTGTTGGGATAGAAGTCGATTCCTGGTCTCGGAAGTTCGATCTTCTGCTCTCAGCCATACGCTATATGTTCTTGTTCTGACGAGATACAAGCAACGCTTCACGAACGACGAGAACGGACCTGCTAGTGTTTGCCTGAGGAAGAGTCGCTTGGAGCGTGGCTCTCAGCGGCTGGGGCTGCAGGCGTCGCGGGCGGGGTTTCAGGGGCGGTCTGAGAAGACTCTTTCTTTTTGAGATCGATGACCGTGGAAGAAAACGTCCGTTCTTTTGCGAGCATAGCCAGGCTGAGCGAAGTCAGCATAAAGATGGCCGCAACCACGACCGTGAATTTGCTCAAGAAATTGGCAGGTCCGCGGCTACCGAAGACGGTCTGGCTGGAGCCTCCGAAAGACGCGCCGATTTCAGCGCCTTTCCCTGATTGCAAAAGAATTGCCCCGACCATGAGAAAGCAGACTATGACATGAATGATGATGAGGAAAATATACATGGCATTCCGATCAGTTAGGCACGCGGTATCTGAGCACAATTGATGATTGTAGCAAACGAATCGGGATTGAGACAAGCCCCGCCCACTAGAGCTCCATCGATCGCATCCGAGACGAGGAGCGACTCGATATTCTGGGGCGTGACGCTTCCGCCGTACAGGATTCTGACGGCCGATGCGAGGTCACTCTTCCATCCGGTCTCCACGAACAGCCGGATCGAGCGATGCGCGATCACGGCTTGGTCAGTAGTGGCGGCTCGTCCTGTGCCAATAGCCCAGACCGGTTCGTAGGCGATTGTGACGGTCGACAGATCCTGTGCGGTCAATTCTGCCAGACTGCCGCTAAGTTGAGCAGTGATGACCGATTCCGTTCGGCCGGCTTCACGGTCTGCCAGCGATTCTCCCACGCACAGAATTGGAGAGAGGCCGTGCCTCAGCGCCGCTCGGACCTTCTTCTGGATATGCTCATCTCGTTCGCCGAAGAGCGTGCGACGTTCAGAGTGGCCGACGATAACATAACGGCAGCCAAGATCTCGTAACATCGGAGCGGACACTTCTCCGGTGAAGGCCCCATGATGCTCCCAATGTACGTTCTGTGCGCCGAGGCTGATCCAGGAGGAGGGGCCTAAGGCGCTGCGGGCCGATTCGAGAGCCGTAAAGGGCGGCGCAAGGACTACGTCGGCGTGAGGCGCTGCAGGCACTCGTTTGCAGAGGTCGCGAATGAAGACTGCAGCTTCCGAGGCGGTCTTGTTCATTTTCCAGTTGCCGACGATGAGGGGTTTGCGCACAGGTGTCTCGATGCTCGAAGGTGGTAGAGGGGATGTACTCAACGATGAGCCGATTACGCAACTCGATCCGGGAGGGCGGTCAAGCCCGGGAGTTGTTTGCCTTCCAGCAATTCCAGTGCAGCGCCACCGCCGGTCGAGATGAACGACATATTTTCCGATTCGCCGGCTCGATGCACGGCCAGTGCTGTTTCGCCGCCGCCGACGATCGTCAGGGCGTAGGCATCGGCAATCGCGTGAGCCATTGCCAGGGTGCCTCGCGCATAGGCATCGATTTCAAAGACACCCATCGGTCCGTTCCACAGAATCGTCTTTGCGTTCTGGACTGCTTCGTTGAAGAGCTTTACGGAGGCCGGGCCAATATCGAGGGCGTACCAGCCTTTCGGAATCTCCTGAACCGGGACGATCTTCGATTCCGCACCAAGCTCGCGGCTGGCCGCAACGACACAATCGACCGGCAGATAGAATTTCACGCCGCGGGAAAGGGCATGCTCCTCAATGCCTTTGGCGAAATCCAACATGTCGTTCTCGACCAGGGAGTTGCCGATTTCCATCCCTTTCGCCTTTAAGAAGGTAAAGGCCATACCCCCGCCGATAATGACTTTGTCGACGCGTTTCCCCAAATTTTCGATGACGCCGATCTTTCCCGACACTTTCGCTCCGCCGAGAACGGCGACAAACGGCCGAACAGGGTTTTCCACGGCTCCCTCGAGGTATTCGATTTCTTTCTTGAGGAGGAAGCCGGCGGCCGAAGCGGGAATGAACTTGGTGATGCCGACGGTGGAGGCATGAGCTCGGTGTGCGGCGCCGAACGCGTCGTTGATATAGACATCGCCGAGGGCCGCCAGCGCTTTGGAAAAGGCGTCGTCGTTTTGTTCTTCCCCCTTATGGAATCGGAGGTTTTCAAGGAGCAGGACGTCGCCCGGCTTCATCTTGGCGACAAGCTCTTCCACCGCCGGGCCGATGCAATCGGGTGCAAACAGAATCTCCTTGCCCATGAGCCGTCCCAGACGTTTTGCCACTGGGGCCAGACTGTACTTGGGGTCGAACGTTCCTTTCGGTCGGCCCAGATGCGAACAGAGGATGACCTTGGCGCCGTCGTCGACGGCTCGATTGATGGTCAGCAGGGTTGAGCGAATGCGGGTGTCGTCGGTGATTTGGTGCAAGTCGTCCAACGGGACGTTGAAGTCGGCCCGGATGATGACACGCTTGTCTCGCAATACGACATCGTCGATCGTTTGTTTGCGCAGTCTCATTGCGGCTCCGTCAAGTCGGTTCTTCTGGAAAGGGGAGTCAATGTGGAACAGAATCGGGCTGAGGCAGGCATCGACCCGCGGTGCTCAGCGTCCTGTCGCTCTTGCCGCAATGACCTTGATCAAATCGCGCACGCGGCATGAATAGCCCCACTCATTGTCATACCAAGCCGTGACTTTGACGAGCCGCTTGTCGATGGCCATCGTGAGCGGGGCATCGAATGTGGCCGAATGAGAGTCGCCCTTTTGGTCGATCGAGACGATCGGGTCTTCAGAATAGAGTAGAATGTTTTTCATCGGGCCGTTCGCCGCTTTCCTGAAGGCGGCGTTGACCGAGGCGACGTCACAATCTTTTTCGGTTTCGACGGTCAGATCCACCAGCGAGACATTCGGTGTGGGGACGCGGATGGCGAGGCCGTCGATCTTGCCCTTGAGCTGTGGCAGTACCAAGTGCAGCGCCTTTGCTGCGCCGGTGCTGGTCGGGATCATCGACATGCCTGCCGCGCGCCCGCGCCGCAAGTCTTTGTGGGGCAGATCGAGCAACTGCTGGTCGTTGGTGTAGGAATGGATCGTGGTCATGAGGCCGTGCTTGATGCCGAAATTATCCAACAGAACTTTTGCCACGGGAGCCAGACAATTGGTTGTGCAGGAGGCGTTGGAGATGATGTGATGCGATTTCGGATCGTAGGCCGCGTCGTTGACGCCCAGGACGATGGTCACGTCCGGGTCCTTTGCGGGGGCGGAAATAATAACATGCTTGGCTCCGGCAGAGAGGTGTTTCCCTGCGCCTTCACGATCGGTGAAGCGGCCGGTCGATTCGATGACGATGTCGACCTCCAGTTCCTTCCAGGGAAGCTCTTTGGGATCCTTGATTGCGAGCACCTTAATAGGTTTACCGTCGACGAAGATCTGGTCGCCTTTGGCCTCGACGTTTCCCTGTAACGTCCCGTGTACCGAGTCGTACTTCAAGAGATAGGCGAGCGTCTTCGCATCGGTGAGATCGTTTACTGCGACAATGTGCAGGTCAGGATCACCGAGTGAGGCCCGCAGGACGTTCCGTCCGATCCGCCCAAATCCGTTAATACCGATTCGAATAGACATGATGAGTGGTCCTTCAAGAAAAAATTGGCCGGTTGAATCTATCGGCCAGAATGACGCCGATACTATCGACGCTCCTGGGCCTTGTCAAGCCATACTAATGCGGTAACCCTGCGCTGGATCACAGAAGTTTCCCTGTCAACTAAGACCGGAGGCCGACGGAATTGGTGTGATGTCTGCGGACCTCAGCCTTGCGTCTCCATTGCCGGGTTCGTTACAGTTCGTCGATTCTAGGAGCCTGTCCGACATTGACCGTTCTACTGCGGCGAATGATGGCTAGGCATCTACGTTGTTCTCAGCCTCGAAAAATCCTCACCGTATTCCAGCGAATACGCCTCCGGTTTTTCGTGGCCTGCGGCCGCGCATCTGCCTGTCCCTCCTTCGCCTCATCACGAAGGCAATGTCAGACAGGCTCCTAACGTGAGACTTTTTCCCTTGAGGCACCGGTGAATCTCTTCGAACAGACCTCGCAGGTGTTGGAGTGGCCCAGGCTGCTCGATGCCCTTGCCGGGCATGCCCGATCCACAATGGGGGCGGCGCGCTGTCGTGCGCTCGAATTAGCGACCAGCCTCCACGATTCGCAGCGACGCCAGCAGGAAACGACGGAGATGGGACAGCTCCAAGCATCCGGTGAGGCTCTGCCGGCCTTGGCATTTCCGGATATTCGTGACCCGCTCGCCCGGGCGAAGAAAGGGGCGGTGTTGGAGGCCCACGAACTCCGGGATTGCGTGATTGTATTGGAGTTGTTGGAGGAGAGTGGTCGTTTTGTGGAGCGGCATAAAGAGGATGTCCCTGGGCTGGCATCCGTTGCTCATCCCCTGCTGTCAGTCGTGGAACTGAGGCCAATAAAAACCGCGTTGGATGCAGCGATTCACCCCGACGGCTCGATCAAGGAGTCGGCGACACCGGAGTTGCGGCGCTTGAGCCATCAGGCGCACTCGCTCAAACAACAAATACGGCATCAGGTCGATCAGATGCTGCACTCGCGTCGCTATGAGGAGATTATCCAAGAACAATACTTCGCCCAGCGAGAAGGCCGCTATGTCATCCCGGTGAAAGCCGACATGCGTGGACGAGTGCCGGGGATCGTCCATGACGTCTCGGCCAGCGGAGCGACGGTATTTATCGAGCCGCGCGAGTTGGTTGAGCTGAACAATTCGATCAAAGTGGCGGATCTTGAGATCGAGCGAGAGGTGCGCCGCATACTCCGTGAGTTGTCTGCCCTCGTCGCGGCACAATCCGAGGTCATGCTGGCGGGGCTCGAGACGTTGGCTGTGCTTGATGCGATTGCGGCGCGGGCATCGTTTGGCCGCCAACTGAAGGCGCAGCCAGTCGGGCTCAACGATGAAGGACGCGTGAAGCTGTTGCAGGCCAGGCATCCTTTGCTCGTGTTGTCGAAAGAACAGGTGATCGCTAACGATATTCTACTAGATGAATCGATTCGGGTGCTCGTCATTTCCGGCCCCAATACGGGCGGGAAGACCGTAACCCTCAAGATCGTCGGGCTCTTTGCCTTGATGGTCCGGGCCGGATTGCACCTGCCCTGCGAGGTGGAATCCGAGATGGCGTTCTTTCCCGACGTCTATGCCGATATCGGCGATGCTCAAGATCTGGCCCGCGATCTGTCCAGCTTTTCGGCGCACATGATCCAGATGATTCAGTTGCTCGATGAAACGGACCATCAGCGCAGAAGCGGCACACGTGGCGCCCCGCGGCAATGGTTGGTTCTTCTCGATGAACCGGTGACCTCGACCGATCCGACAGAAGGAGCGGCTCTTGCCGAGGCGTTACTCTGCCGGCTGGCCACGCTGGGGATGAAAGTCGTCGCGACCACGCACTACGGATCGCTGAAAGCCTTGGCCCACAGGATGTCAGGCTTCGCAAACGCCGCGGTCGAATTCGATGTGGCAACGCTCTCGCCGACCTATCGGCTCTTTATGGGGGTTCCAGGCGGATCGTCTGCGCTTGAGATTGCCGGTCGGTTGGGGATGGACCGGGTCTTGCTCGATGAGGCGAGGCAGAAGCTCCATAAAGATGAGCGAGTCATGGAAACGATGTTGCACGATTTGCAAACCACCCAACGGAAGTTGACCAACGATCTGGCTCGGGCTGTCGAAGCCAGACGTGAAGCAGAGCAGGCCGAACAACGTGCGAAGGCACAGGTAGCTCACCTGGAAGTGACCGAACGGGAAGCGCAAAAGGGGCTCAAGCGAAAACTTAGCGAGCAGTTCAGTCGGGCACGGGCAGAACTGCAAGCTACGGTAGATACCGTCAAGGGTGAGCAGAAGTTGATCAAGGCAAAAGTGGCGAAGCAACGATTGTTCGAACTGGAGGCGCAGACGACAGCCGAACTGACCCCGTCAGGTACACCCATTCCGCTTGAGCAGTTGGGGGTGGGGGATCAGGTTGAGATCGGTGGGCTCGGCATGATCGGCACGCTACTCGAAACGCCACAAGGGAAGAAACGAGTGAGGGTAAAGGTGGGGGAGGGAGAGCTGTTGGCCACGGTGACGAATCTCCTCGGTCTCGCACGAGGGCAGGCAGCATCGCCGCCGCCATTATCATCGAGTTTTCGTCGGGTCTCGTCAGGCGGCGGACTGGGGCTCGATGAACAAACGGTCGTGGATGTTCGAGGCAAGGCGGCGGACGAGGCGTTGGATGATGTGGTTGCGGCGTTGGATCGCGCGACGCTAGTCGGTGCGCCGTTTCTGCGTATCATTCACGGCCACGGCACAGGAAAACTCAAAGCGTCGTTGCGAGTCTACTTGAAAGACTCGCCCTATGTAGCAGAGTTCCGTGCGGGAGATCGGGCCGAAGGCGGAGATGGCGTGACGATTGTGAAGTTGGGGTAGGGAAGAGAGG
>DATHTZ010000723.1:0-1502 GCA_035462675.1 Nitrospiraceae bacterium
GCGATGCAGGCGAGCGGAAGGTAACGTCGTTCTCGTGCCTAGATCAGTTCCTGTGCATGGCGTTCGCACAACTGACCTTTCGGGAGCGCCTGCGCGACATCGAGGCGTGTCTGCGCGCCCAGCACTCGAAGCTAGTACCACCTCGGGATTCGTTCGACGGTCGCACGCAATACGCTCGCCAATGCGAATGCGGTGCGCGACTGGCGCATCTACGCCGACTTCGCGCAGGCCTGATCGCCATCGCGCGCTCGCTGTATGTCGACGAACCGTTCGGGGTCGACTTGAAGGAGTCGGTCTACGCCCTGGCTACGACCACCATCGATCTGTGCCTGTCGGTGTTTTCGTGGGCGCCATTGCGGCTGACCAAGGCGGCGGTCAAACTGCACACGCTGCTCGATCTGCGCGGCAACATCCCGGCCGTCATCCACATCAGCGACGGCAAGATGCACGAGGTCAACATCCTCGATCAGCTGTTGCCCGAGCCGGGCGCGTTCTACGTGATGGATCGGGGCTTCCTCGCCGTCGAGCGCCTGTACCGCTTTCACGAAGCGGGCAGCTTCTTCGTGACCCGCGGCAAGTCGAATCTCAAAGCGCACCGCCGGTACTCGCACCCCGTCGACCGCGCCACGGGGCTGATCTGCGATCAGCCCGTCGTCCTCACGGGCTTCTATTCGCACAAGGGCTTCGAGGCTCCGCTGCGACGCATTCGGTTCAAGGAGCCCGAGACCGACAAGCCGGTGATCGTTCTCACCACCAACTTCACGTTGCCGGCCTTCACGATCACCGAACTGTATCGATGCCGTTGGCACGTCGAGTTGTTCTTCAAATGGATCAAGCAGCCTCTTCGGATCAAAGCCTTCTTCGGCACATCGGAGAACGCGGTGAAGTCGCAAATCTGGATCGCGGTGTCGGTCTACGTCCTGGTCGCCATCGTCAAGAAGCGTCTGAAGCTCTCGGCCACCCTCTATGAAATGCTACAGATCTTGAGCCTGACCCTGTGTGAACGAATGCCGTGGGATCAACTACTTGCACAAGCCGTGATCGAAGACACCGACCCCATTTCAGATAAACAGCTGATCTTGTTCGAGTAACGTCGGGACACTACTGAGAACGGACCTATCCGCGCGTTGCCGAGAAATCTGTCCGACATTGCCTGTTCATTTCCGGTGGGCGCGCTGTAACCATCTGGGTCGTGCTCGGTCCGGAAAAAATCTTCAATGTATTCCGATGAATACTCTTCCAGTTTTTTTGGCCTGCGGCCTCGCATCTGGCCGCAATTCCATTGCCTCGTCACGAGAGCAATATCTGACAAGCCTCTAGTCAGGAAAACTCATGAGTACCTGTGACGTTGCCCGATCTCCATGAAGGGGGACATTCCACTTCGAAGCCCCTAGGTTGGAGGTTGAACTATGTGGAGCTGGCGAGAGGAATTGAACCTCCAACCTGCGGTTTACAAATAGAAACAGACCCATTTTCTCACCCTTCTTCACCCTCACCAGAAC
>DATHTZ010000724.1:0-1918 GCA_035462675.1 Nitrospiraceae bacterium
AGAGGAAGAAGGGCGTCTTCTCGCGGCCTCTCCAGTATGGCTGCAAGAGATCATTGTCTTTGCGGCCAACACAGGACTCCGACAAAGTGAGATCCTGAACCTCCAATGGTGCAATGTGGATCTGTTCCGGAAGACGATCACCTTGTTGGAGCAAAAGGACGGAGGGCGAGACACGCTTCCGGTGAACGCGAGGACGTTCGATGTACTGAAAGCCAGGGCAAGAGTCCGATCGCTCAAGACGGATTATGTCTTCTACAATGGGGCCGAAAACCGGATGGATGCGCGGAACCTTCTGCGCGTGTTCTATCCAGTCATGAAGAAAGCAGACGTGAAACGTTTTCGGTTTCATGATCTGCGCCATACCTTTGCCACTCGACTGGTGCAAGCAGGCGTGGATATCTACACCGTGCAAAAGCTCGGACGGTGGAAAACGATCTCGATGGTGATGCGGTATGCGCATCATCATCCGGAAAGTTTACGCGCCGGAATTGAGATTCTGGATCGCGCTCCTGGAGTTGGCGTCACAGTTTTGTCACAATCGGCCAATTAGGCCGAATCTGTAGCCAACCGCTATACACTGCAAGTTGTTGAGAGAGAAGAGAAATGGTTGGTTGCGGGGGAAGGATTTGAACCTTCGACCTTTGGGTTATGAGCCCAACGAGCTACCGGGCTGCTCCACCCCGCGGGCGGATGCTAACAAAGGGCCGAACGGCAAGTCAAGCCAATACCCCCCACAGCCGAGTTGCTTTCGTTCACCTGCAATGCTAAAGCGATACCATGCGTCTTGTCTTCATGGGCACGCCAGATTTTGCGGCGGCCTCTCTTGAAGCCTTGTTGAGGTCTGACGATTCCGTCGTCGGTGTTGTCACTCAACCAGATCGCCCGAAAGGGCGCGGGCAAATCTTGGCGCCATCACCAGTAAAACTTCTGGCCCAGCGAGAGCAGATTCCGCTGCTCCAACCGCTCAAGATAAAGGATCCTGAGTTTTTCCAGGCTCTGGCTGAGTGGAAACCGGATGTAATTCTGGTCGCGGCGTTCGGGCGCATCTTGCCGCCGGCAATTCTGTCGCTTCCTCCGCACAGCTGTATCAATGTGCATGGTTCCCTTCTTCCAAAATATCGCGGCGCTGCGCCGATCCAGTGGGCCATCATCAACGGCGAAACGGAAACAGGAATTACGACCATGCTGATGGATGAGGGAATGGATACCGGTGCGATACTGCTTCAAGAATCCATCTCTCTCACCGCTGGCGATACAGCCGGCACTCTTTCGCCACGTTTGGCTGAGCTCGGAGGCAGACTGTTAGTCGAGACGATTACTCGACTCAAGGCCGGCACCCTCGTGCCGCAGCCGCAAGATGCTTCACGAGCAACCTTGGCGCCGTTGTTGAAAAAAGAAGATGGTGTGATCGATTGGACCTTGCCCGCCAGGGTTCTGGCCAATCGGGTCCGTGGCCTCTCTCCCTGGCCTGGGGCTTACACAACCGTGGCGGGCGGCGACAGCTGGACGATCTGGAGAGCCCTGGCGCTCTCAGGGCCAGTGACAACACCTCCGGGTGTGATCGTCGCCATCACACGCGAGGCAATTCATGTTGCAACCGGAGATGGAGTTCTTGCAGTGACGGAGTTGCAGCCGGCTAATAGCCGTCGCATGGCCGTCTCTCAATACTTGGCTGGGCATCCTATTGCGGTTGGATTGCAGTTAGGGGGTTCAGCTCTTTCATAGCAGGATGCTGAAAAAGCCCGCCAGTGGCGTTCTCACATCGCTCATAGGCTCAACGTACCGGAGCGAACGCCTCGCCTCTTCGCTCGCTGCGTCCTAGCCCGCGGAATGGCACGTCTTGGCGCGCCGGGGTTGGGCGGGTGAAATGTCTGGCCTTTTTGAGCATCCTGCGGACGGTTCCCCTGTTCTCTTAGAC
>DATHTZ010000725.1:0-2512 GCA_035462675.1 Nitrospiraceae bacterium
GTGAGAAGAGGACATTCTTTTACCATCGTGGGTGGAACAATGCGGAACCATTCAAATACGAAGAGTGTCTGGATGACAATCTGTGCAGTCTGCACACTATTGTCGGCCGGCTGCGTTGCCCAACAATCCGATCTGAAACAGACGGAGAGAAATCTTCAGCAGCGCATCAAGCAGTCGAACGATGAGTCGGCGCAAACCCGCGCACGGCAGAGCCAGGAGATCTTGATGCTTCGAGAGCAGGAGTTGCCGCAGTTGCGAGGCGAACTGGAACGGGCGTTGCACCAAGCTCAAGAACTTCAGGGCAAACAGGAAGATCTTAAACAGCGCTCTGCGCAACTTGAGCAACAAACCAAACGGCTCGAACAGTTGGCCGGTAAGCTGGAGGCAGAGAGCACCATGCGCTACAACCAGGTGCGTGAGAGCCTCAATGCGCAAGATGTCAAAAATAAGCAGGACCGGGATCAGCTCCGTCTGGATGTGAACACTCGGCTTGACGATGTGAACCGCCAGATGGAGGCGGTGCGAAAAGAGATTATCGACGTCGTGCAGAAGACGAACAGCGGACTGGCCAAGAGTCTCGATGCACGACTGGAGGAGCAGCATAAGGCACTGGCAGATACCCAGGTTCGGACCGAACAGTTATCGGCAAAATTCGCACAATTTAGCCAGTCCCTCACAGCATTCAGGGATTCGTTGACAAGCCTGAGCGATCGAATCGGCCAAGAAGAGCAGGCAGGAAAAGCCTCGGCGACTCATATCAATGAGATGAACAAAGAGGTCAGCGGGTATTTAGCTGAGGTCAACAAGAGTGTCGCCTCTGTCGCGCAAAAGTTTGTCACCCGTTTCGATGAGCAAGATCGCCGCCTGGATACACTCTCCAAGACCGTTGAGCAGGTCGCACAGGATGCGCCGACGCGAGGGGGAAACAAGGGAGGGGCGGGGGCACGTCAGCCATCCACGAAACCGGGGCATCGGTCGTCGGTGCCTTCGCCTGAGATCCCAAAGGTCGATCAAGGTTTGTCTTCGGCTTCGCGTTCGACGCAAGGTGAAGCGGTGACGCCGACAGTCGAGCTCGATGAGTCGCTGCGATCGCAACACACCACTCAGACGAGTATGCGTTCTGACAAGCTCGAATATGAACGTCTTTTGGGACTATTTGGTGATGGGGACTTGGATGGAGCGCGGCAGGGGTTCGCCGTATTTTTGCGTGACTATCGGGACTCGGACCTCGCTCCCAATGCGCGCTATTGGCTGGGTGAATCGTATTACAGCAAGAAAGAATATCCCCAGGCGATCGAATCGTATGACCGCGTCGAGCTGGATTTTCCCCGGAGTGAAAAAGCGCCTGCCGCGATCTTGAAAAAAGGGTATGCGTACCTGGCGATGAACGATAGGAAGCGCGCTTCATTGGCCTTCAGCCAGGTGTTGGCGTCCTATCCACGGGCTCCTGAGGCAGGAAAAGCATCGGATAAATTATCCCAATTGAGGGAGTCGCGATGACCGTGATGCGCATGATAACGGGTTCAGGGGGGGCGGCTGTTCTCATGGCCGGGTCGATGTTATGGCTCGCTGGATGTGCGAAGCATGCGGATTTTTCAGAGTTGCGCGACCACTTGTCGACGGTGTCGAAATCTCAAGACCAAGATCAGAAGCGGCTGGATGCGCTGCAACGACGGTTGGAGTCCCTGGAGCGGGTGAAGGATGGTGAATCCTCCAGGCAGAAACTCGATCCGAAGTACGATGAACTGTCCGCACGGGTCCAAAGGGTCGAGGGTCGGTTGGCCAAAATCGATGAGGCATTGAGCATGCCTGTCGCGCCCAAGGCGGAGCCGTCTCAAATTGACTCGACTCGTTTCCCTAAGCCACCGAAGTCAGGCTCCTCTACAGATGTGCCAACCTCGATGATCCCCGGCGTACCCACAATTACGCCAACGTCCGCATTCAATCTGGCATACAACGACTATCTCAATGGAAAATACGAACTTGCGGTGGCGGGCTTTCAGCGTTTCGTGAAAGATTTCCCTGGCACATCATTGACGCCGAACGCCTACTACTGGCTGGGTGAGTCGTCCTATCAGCAGAAAGATTATGTGCGCGCGATACAATCATTCGAGTATCTCTCGACGGAGTACCCGGGAAACGAGAAAGTGCCTGCGGCACTGTTCAAATCAGGGCTCGCGGCGGGAGAAATCGGAGACCTCGCCAAGTCGAAAAAGAATCTCAAACGGGTCATCGAGGAATTCCCGACTTCGGACGAGGCGAAACTGGCCAAGAATAAGCTGGCCGAAATTCGGTGATCGGATGTCCATCGAGACGGTGTCTGGCGTCTCTCTTGTCTTCGGTGTTTTCTGGAGTCTAGTGCCATGCCCGCCGCCAGTTTCTCTGCCAAGATCCATACCCTCCCGGACGACGTAGTCAGCCGCATTGCAGCCGGTGAGGTCGTTGAGCGTCCTGCCGCTGTCGTCAAAGAATTATTGGAAAACAGTCTTGATGCAGGGGCCTTGCACATCAC
>DATHTZ010000726.1:0-4735 GCA_035462675.1 Nitrospiraceae bacterium
GAATCTTGGGGACCTGCCTTGGACGCTTCGCGTTGCTCAGGGACGTGGCCGGCTGCTTCAGCCGCCGCCTTTGCAGACGAGTAGCTGGACTTTTTGTTTTTCGAGTCTTTGGCCAACGCCGAGGTCATTGTCAATGCCACAATGGCAAGGGTACTCACAAGGATCGGGAGAATCTTCTCGTTTGCCTTTCGCATCATGAACCTCCTTGCAGGGTGAGAGTCAATTTCAACCCAGAACTCTTCAGCAAGGCATGTGCCGTAGCGTAGTAAAAGATTGATCGAGAAAGCTCAGCAGGTTAGAGCCTCTGGTGAGGAAAGGCCCTTCGCATGCGAAGCAGATAGGGAAAAAACGGCCTAATCCTGTCCAAATATGGCCGTATCTGTCGGTGTGAGGATAGATGACGATCGTGCCGTTCACTGCCCTGGACCGAGCGCTCAAACCGTTCACCAACCTCATAGCCGGTCGGCCGGTGTTGGCCACGTTTCAGGTCAATCTCCGATGCAATTCGGCCTGCGGATACTGCGATCTGCCCCTCAATGTCGGCGGTATGAGATGACCAGGGAGGAAGTCCAGAGGGTCTTTTCCGATCTCTATCGCGACGGTGTTCGCTTCGTCCTGGTGCAAGGAGGCGAGCCGTTGTTGCGGCGCGATCTGCCGGAGATCCTCGAACACCTCTCGGCGATCGGCTTTCATCTCACGCTGATTACGAACGGCACGAAGATCACCGCGCAACTTGTCGAGCGACTGGGCGGGCTGCCGGTTGTCATCTCGGTGAGCCTGGATACGTTGGATCGAAAGCAGTATCGACAGATTCGCGGTGCCGATCAGTTGGAGCAAGTGCTCGAAGGCATCGCGCTGCTGAAGACGTGTCCCCATCAAAAATTTCTCACCTGCATTGTGAGCGAAGTCAATCGCGCGGAGGTGCCGGCGGTCGTGCGGTTTGCGCGAGAGTAGGGATTCTTGCCGGTGGTGGGCGCCTATCATTGGAATGTCGGAACCTACGGTAGGCCTGATGAGTTGCTCATGTACGATCGATCGAACGCTGCCGCTGTATTCAGCGGGCTCCTCGACGACGAACTAATTTCCCCCGGCTACCTCAGGAAATTTGTCGAGGACAATGTGAGCTGGTTGCGCGGGCGGAAACTGGAGCCCTGCGATGCGGGGCGGTACAGTGTGGCTATCGATGCCTCTGGAAATGTGTCACCCTGTCTGGCGTTTCCTTCCGTGGGGAACCTGCTCGAATCGTCGCTCAGTGAAATACTGGCTCGATTTAATCGAGAAAAGATTCAAGCCTGTTCCGATTGGTCGTCATGCAACAGACTGGATGGCCGGGTGATTGGGTCGCTTCTCAGACATCCGATCACTGCGTTGCACACACCAGTACCCTGGTAAGGAGCGGACATATGAAGATGTGGTGGATGGCGATGGCGGTGGTGACGGTACTGGTAGGCTGCTCCACCGTGCCAACGTCATTCAGCCCGTCCAGGCCCCTCATTCCTGCCGAGTTCTCACATCAGGTCTTCGACGCCGTGGTGCGGACCTACGTGCGCAACGGACAGGTGAACTATCCCGTCATCCAGGTGGACCGGCGCTTCACTCAGTATCTCGATCAGCTGGATCGCGTCGATCCTAATAGCCTGCCCCACGAAGATCGATTGGCGCTTTGGCTCAACGCCTATAATGCCTATGCGATCAAGGGCATCCTGGATGGCTATACCCCCGGTACCCTCATGGGCCGCTATCATTACTTTATTGGACGCGATTACCGTATCGGTGGGAAGTCCGTCAATCTCTATGACTTGGAGCGGAAGATTCTCATCGCCCAGTTCCATGAACCGCGCATCCACTTTGCAATCGTCTGTGCGTCGATGTCATGTCCCAAGCTGCAGTCCTGGACGTATGAGGGTGCCCAGCTGAACAGGCAACTCGATCACGTTGCCCGAGAGTTCATCAATGATCCGACGAGGAACCGTTTTGACCGCGAGAAGAAACTCGCCTCCCTCTCGAAGATCTTCGAATGGTTTGTCGAAGACTTCGAGGCCCAGGCTGGATCGTTGTCTCTGTATGTCGCGCAGTACGTGGCCGATCCGGACTTGGCCCGCGACCTCATGTCCACGTCATACCGGATCGAATTCCTCGACTACGACTGGAGCTTGAACGGGATGCCACTGAAATAGGCCGTCATGCTGATCCATACAAGCGAAAAAGTCCCGATCGCGCGCCTGCTGACGTTTCTTGAGCATGGCGAGCGCTTGGCGAACGAATGTGCCAAGGTACAGGCTGCGTTGGCGCCAGATTTTAGATCGCGGCGCTTTCTTCTCAACCCAGGCTCGTCAGGAAGCTGCGTATGCCTTGGTATTTCAGGGGGCCATTGCCTGGCTCGCGCCGAGGCATCTCGGCGATGTACCGTTTTTGCCGGCGCTGGAGGAGTATCGAAGGGTGCTCAACGATGCCCTGACCAGGCAGGATTTGTTTGAAACGTTTCTGGCTGAGCAGGTCATTCTTGAAGGACTGGGTGAAGCGATCCTGACGCGCATCGAAGAAGGATTGGCCAAACGAGCCGCGCCGTTCGGTCGGCTACGGCGAATGTTGCTTCAGCAAGAAGAGGCCCATCATGGGTTCGGCAGGCGTATGCTTGAACGGGCGATGGCCGAAGGACGGATCGATACGGAGACATTACGCCGCCGTGCGCAGGACTATCTTGCGCTGACGGACCGGATGGTACTGACCTTGAGCGACTTGTTCGAGTCGATCGCCGAAGATTCTACAACTTGGGCCCAGGATGTACGGAAGTTTCTGCCGGAGTGGCTCTCACAAGAGCCGATAGCTGATAGCGTATAACGGAAGGATGCACGATGGTTTCGGTCGTTATTCCGGCCTACAACGAGGAGAAGGCGCTGCCGAATACACTGCGCGCGCTCTTCACGCAACAAGGCGATTTTGAAGTCATCACCGTCGATGGCGGTAGCACCGATCGGACCCGCACGATCGTCGAATCCTTTGGATTCATCGATGGTGCGAGCGACCGTAGTGGGTTGTCGCTCGTATCTCGTCGCTCGTCAGGAGCTTCACGAGATACGCTTCACGTATCACGCTTCATGTTTGCGCACCTAAAGGTCGCGCATCTCAGATGAATGCCGGAGCACAGGAAGCGCGCGGCGAGTGGCGGCTCTTCCTCCATGCCGACAAGGTTTTGCCCCCGGGCGCGGTCCAACGGATCAACGAGATGGAGGCGGATCAGACCAGCCAAGCCGGCGGGTTCATGATGCGCCAGTTCTCCGGCGACGACTGGCGGCTCAAGCTGATCTCGTTCTTGGACAATTTCCGCTGTATCCACAGCCGGATCATCTATGGCGACCAAGCGCTCTTCGTTCGACGTGCATTGTTCGAGCAGCTCGGTGGGTTTCCCAATCGGCTCATCCTCGAAGATGTGGCCTTTTGCGAGCGCGTCATAGCCGTGACCACGCCGCTTCTGCTTTCGCCGTCCGTCGTGACCGACGCCCGCAAATTTCTGAAGATGGGAGTCTGGCGCAGCTTTCTGCGCGTGCTCCTCATCATTCTCCACGTTGAATTCCACCTGCCGGCGCTGCCTCGAGCGTTCTTTCAGGACGTCCGGTAGAAAGAGGATGAGCGTTTCGAAGTGAAACGCATGATGCCAGACGAGCGGAGCGGGCTCGTGTGCCGCCGTGGCTGGCGGGGGGGCGAGTCAAACTCGTGACCTTTGCCTTCATGACCAGATGTCACTAGTATGCGACTATGGATACAGTCGAGATTGCCGATCTGAAGAGCCGGTTGAGCGAACACCTCCGCAAGGTTCGCGCGGGGCGATCCATGACGATCTTGGATCGCGACCACCCCATCGCGCGTCTCGTACCGATTGACAAGACAGGGGCGTCCTTAACCGTTCGGCCTCCCCTCGCTTCCGCCCCGAAGCTTCAGCGCGTGGCGTTGCCTCCGCCGCTTCGTCTCCGCAAGGATATCTTCGCGTTCCTGAACGAGGAACGACAGGGCGAGCGGTGATCGCCTGCCTGGATTCGTCGGTCCTGCTCCGCGTAATTCTCGACCGGCGCAATGCGCTGAAGGAATGGCCATCCATTGAGCAGGGTGTGGCCTCCGCGCTGGTTGAAGTGGAATGCCTGCGCACGCTGGACCGTGTGCGGTTGGCCGAAGGGTTCGATGACGCCGATGTGGCCGCTCGGCGTGAAGCCGTTTATCGGTTCATCGAAGTGATGGAGATCGTCGAGCTGACGGGGCCGGTGTTGTCTCGCACGTCACAGCCGCTCCCGACCGCTCTCGGCACCTTGGGTGCGCTGCATCTTGCGACCGCACTGTTGTGGCGGGAACAGACCGCGGCCGATCTTGTGATGGCGACGCACGACGCGGCTCTTGCCACGGCTGCCAAGGCGAGCGGTCTCCGTGTGATTGGGGTGTAAAGAAGCGGTTGCATCGCGTGACCATGCAACACGTATGTCGACGATTCTTCGCTGGCAAAAGAAACGGTGTCGGACGTCTTTGTTGGAACGACTCGTCATCGCGCGCGGCATTGCGTGGTTGCCTCTGTCTTGTGCCTGTGCGACATTGCCTCGAGACGTGGGCTTGTGTAGACGCGGGTTCACTTGTATGATAGACAGTATGAAACAGTCCTGTACGGGCATAGTGATGGTATTGGTTGCGGCCCTTGCTGTCTCCATCCAGGGCATTGCCGCACCGGATCGTGTCGAGGCCGATTCTCCTG
>DATHTZ010000727.1:0-9881 GCA_035462675.1 Nitrospiraceae bacterium
GTTGTGACGAATAACACCACAGCCTCTTTGAGAGTGGTCCATCCATGCGGGTAACCCTCTCGTGTCCATTCAGGGTTTCGACAGAATTGATCTCCTACGCATCCTCCTTTCATGTGGCATTGTACGTGCAAATTTGACATCCTATTAGCGTAGCGCAGTCGGAACAGGTTGGGCAGGAAGGGCAGACGGGGTCTTCCCTCCCTGATGGAATGATCAGAAATCTCTCACACAATCGTATGAAGGAGCGGTAATGTCGACCTCACATATTCCCCGAGACAACAAAGATCGATCGGTTCGAGCACGATTGCACGATCCGTACAAAGCGAAGGGCAAACTCCTTGAGCCGTCGGTCTGTCGTGAGTGCACCGCTGTCTACCACAAAGGCCGGTGGACATGGGATCCTGCCCCAGCGAAGAGTCATGCCTTCGTGTGCCCTGCCTGTGAACGGATACAGGACGGCGCGCCGAGCGGAGTGCTGTTGCTTACCGGTGAGTTTGTCGCCGCGCATCGGGACCAGGTTCTCGGGCTCGCCCGCAATGAAGAGGCCCGTGTCAAAGCAGAACATCCACTGGCTCGCATTATCAAGATCGAGGACCAAGCCGAAGAACCAGCCGGGGTCGTCATCACCACGACCGACCCCCATCTCGCGCGGCGCATCGGAGAGGCGCTCCATCACGCACATCACGGCACATTCACCTGTCGCTACGAAGAAGACGAAGACCTGCTCCGAGCGAACTGGCAGAGCTAACCCGCATTATTCATGACGGTTCATCGCGAAATCACCTGAAAATGCGGTTCTCGTGAAGCGCATCTCGCATGCGACGTTACAGACATACTCATTCCGTCTCGCGCGTCACGCTTCACGAACGACGCTTCACGCGCACGCACAGCGGATCGGCGATTGCAGCAGAAGTGTTCATGAATAATGCGGGCTAGTTGGACTCCCTGCTGAGCGAAGCGTATGATGACGCATCATATGATTCAGTGGTCACGCTGCATCATACTGACAGGGAGAACCGAGCCATGGCTTCGGTATTTTCTTACCACGCCTCCTCCCTCCTCTACTCCAGCGATCGTAACGACCAGCTGAATCAGTCTCCTCGTGCAAGTCACCGCTTCCACTCCGCTCCCCATATTCTCGACTCCAATTTGACGGTCGAACTGAATCTACTTGCTCATCGCTACGATTGTACGCCCTCTGATCCGCAATACACTTCACTCCTTCATGGAACCGCGGCGAATGACGCCGACCGGTCCACGAGGAAACCAAGGAGGTTTCTATGACATCCTCCAGCAAGTTGCTACGGGGAGTTCTTATGCTGGTGTTCGGGTTGGGCGTCACCGGCTTAGCCGGGCCGAGCAGAGCGGAGACGGAAGGGACGGCATTCAATCTGCCCGTAGAAACGGTGGCAGACTATCTGTACGCCCTGATTGAAGCGGACCGTGAGGTGTACACCAAGCACGTCGTTGAACGGATGCAGACTAAAGGGGTGGTCGTGGCCTCGGAGAACTGGGAGGAGAAAAATACCCTGCCTCTCCCAGCTCAACTCCTGATGGAATCTGGCCGCGTCGTGGCACGAAAAGGCCTCGGCATACGGTATCGATTGATCAGCCTCTGGCCGATCAACAAGCGGAACGGCCCCTCAAGCGAGTTTGAGAAGCTGGGCCTGGGGACGATCCTCACTCATCCGACCAAACCCTATACCGCTTTTGTGAAGGAAGGGGGAGCCCGGTACTTCCAAGCCGTCTATCCGGATCTTGCTGTGACCCAGGCTTGCATCGGCTGCCACAATTCCCATCCAGACAGCCCCAAACGTGACTTCAAGATCAATGATGTCATGGGAGCAATCGTGATCAGTATCCCGGTGAAATAGCTATACACAGTGGGAGGTGACTGTCCTGTCGATGACCGAACAATCTTGCGGTTCGATCCGGCCGACCGCAAGATTGTTCAGCGTTCTGCCATCCAAGAAAGCACTCAGGCACCACCGATCCCCTTGTGTCCTACCATGCCAAACATCTCCTTGTAGCCATTCAACTCACACTCTCGCTTGATGACCATTGCGAGGAGGGATTGAGGGCAAGGGGTGTTATCCTCTCATTCCAGACGTACAGGCCATCGAAGTCCAGCAGGGCTATGTATATAAGTTTTCGCAGTCTGATATAGAGAGACGCAGTATGAGAAGAGATCCGGAGAAGAATCTCAAAAAAATCACTTGGGCTTACATTACAATCCTGGCAGGACGCGACCGGATCTGATTCCGCATCACAGGCAATTGACATCTTATAGGGGGATTCGATAAACCATTCGGCCTCGTTCAAAAGGATACTATGCACGATCGCTCCAAAGATTCTACACCGACTGAAACGTCTGCTCATTCCCGTACCAGGGTGTTGGCTGCCCTCCTCGACGCACATCACACGACGTTCTATACCGTTGTGAGCGTCATCCAGGCTACCTGTTTCGGGTTTTTGGTTTTGGTGGCCTTCGAGGAAGGTACGCACTATGGTTTGTCCCAATGGCTACTCACGGCAAACACGCTGGCCATCATTGTACTGGTCTGGAACGGGTTCGTGAGAGGGTTCATTGTTCTTTCATACGTGCCTAAGCTCGTCGACGGCGTGATGCCGTTCGCTCTGGGCGCCGCGCAATGCTTCGCGGCCTATTTTGCTGGGCACGATGTGCGCAGCTGGTATTGGAGCATCGCCGCGCTGAGCCTTATCGGTTGTATCGGATATGTCAACGCCGAGGTCAACGCCCGAATTAACCCAAAGGAAAACTCGCACATCATGGTTTTTTATGGGCGGCAACTGCGGATATTACAGATCTCTGCTCTCTGTATGGCTGCTGCTTGCGGGGGAATCGCGTATTCAGCCAGCTGGTCTAATGAGATCCTGACGCTATTTTCATTCGCGTTCACTGCTATCCACGCGGTGGGAGACGAGGTACTTTGGCTGCAGTTAGAAAGATTCGCCCGCGGCAGAGAATGATGAAAATGACGATACCAGTCGCCTCATTTATTGATTGGAGCAAGCGGGTGTCCGTTTTGCGACATACACTTCCAAAACTTAAATCTCTCCCTATCTATGCCGACCGTGTTGACGATGCCGCCAGCCACATCCGCACTGAAATGACCACCCGGCACTTCTCTCTCGACCGTCTTCGTGCAAAGATCGACCAGGCGTTCAAGTTCACGCCGTTGTGTGTCTGAGGGGTTTGAAACGAATGGCACCGTGTTGAAAGACTTTTTATCTGGTGTCTCTGTCGTGTGTGGCTCAGTCGCGTGGACCATTGCCGAGCTGAACACCAAGAACATCGATGCAGCAACTACAGGAAGCGTCACGCAGTTAGGTCTTGTCACCATACATTAGCATCCCCGGCCTGTTGCAATCGCCGATCCACCGCGCTGGCGCGTAACGCATCGCCCGCGAGCTGTGCGCGAGACAAGGAAGAGGTGCGCGCCATACCATGAAGACATACTACAGGCTTATGGCTTCTTCGCACACCGGAACCCGGGGAAGTATAAGCTCCGGAACGACGGGGGATCCCAGTACCGATCCGCGGATCGTAGGTTTCGCGCACTACTGTTCCAGGCTCCACCACGGATCACTTTGAACCCGCCCGTTGGCAGTCCTTCGGGATTCTGCTGTGGACTGTTCTTATAATAGTCCGTGTCATACCAGTCGCTGACCCACTCCCAAACATTCCCAGCCATATCATACACCCCATATGGACTCTTGCCGTTTTCAAACGTTCCCACCGGCGCCAATGCCTCATAGTTGTGCGATCCCATTTTCCCATAGTTCGCGTGGAGCGGCGTCGGGGGATCGTTGCCCCACGGATAGAGGCGGCCATCCGTCCCTCGCGCCGCCTTTTCCCACTCCGCCTCCGTCGGCAGGCGCTTGCCGGCCCATTTGCAGTAGGCAGCCGCATCCGCCCAATCCACATTGGCGACCGGGCGCTTCTGATGTGCCGATTGGTTCATCGTATTCCAGTCCAACGGCGCGCGGGCTTCTCCTGACCGCAGAAATTCCCCATACTGCCCCACCGTGACTTCGTACACATCAATGGAAAAGGCATTCACCTGGACCTTGTGCGCCGGTCGTTCATCTGAGTCGCCATCCTGACTCCCCATCGTAAACTCTCCAGCCGGTATCAACACCATCGAGCCCTCAGGCGGACGGGGCACTGCAGGCTTCTCCTGACTCTGCTTCTGCGCCGGAACCACCTCCTTAGTGCCCTTATCCCCTGGCGCTGCGGCCATTGCAGGGTTCGCGGCGAACACGATCAACGCTACTAGTACGAACATCATCCTCATGAACCGCCTCCACAATTTCTCAAAACGAACCATGACAACCTGTCTCACCCAATGGGCGGGAACTATAATGCCTTGCCCCTCAAAAAAACAACCGTACAGAGTCACCAATCCACTGCATTTGAGCGGGAAGCGTCACTCATGAATTGTGCGCGAGAGGTACGATCCGGCGTTCAAAGTTCAGAAAACCTCGAACATCGGACCGAACCATCGTTCGCCTCACCTGTCCGACTTTTCTCGCAAGCCTCGCAAGTCTCGCATGAGTAACCCGCTTCACGAGAAACGCACTTTCTCGTGACTTCGAAACGAGACGTTATGTATACAATGCCGGCTAAGGAGCCAGAGACTATTGACTCTTCGCGCACCGAAACCCGTTGAGCCCCTGGTCTGTCGGCGAAATGAGGCTCCGATTCGAGGAGCGCATGGCCCGAGGATTGCTGTTCCACGCACCGCCACGGACCGCCCTGGTCCCGCCCGTCGACGGTCCTGTCGGATTCTTCGGCGGGCTGACCTTATAATAGTTATAGTCGTACAAATCACTGACCCACTCCCAGACATTCCCGGCCATATCATAGATGCCATAGGGGCTCTTGCCTGCTTCAAACGAGCCCACCGGCGCCAATACCGCGTGATTGTTCCACTCCGGTTTCCCAAAGTTCGCATGAAGCGGCGTCGGAGCATCGTTACCCCACGGATAGACGCGGCCATCTGTCCCCCGCGCCGCCTTCTCCCACTCCGCCTCTGTCGGCAACCGCTTGCCGACCCATTTGCAGTAGAAGGACGCTTCCGTCGAATCCACATTGGCAATCGGACGTTTCTGATTCGCCGACTGGTTCATCGTCTTCCAGTCCGCAGGTGGATCGATCCCTTTCGCTTGCAGAAACGCGGCATACTGCCCCACCGTCACTTCATACACATCCATGGAAAACGTATCCACATGAACCTTGTGCTCCGGCTGTTCGTCTGAATCTCCCGCCGCACTTCCCATCACGAACTCTCCCGCCGGCACCACCACCATCGCTCCCTCTGGCGGTTTGGACGACGCAGGCGTCTCCTGACTCGGTTTCTGCCCCGTAGCCGGTTCTTTAGCCCCCTTTTCAACGGGGGGAGCGGCCATCGCCGGATGAACCACGAGTCCAAGCAACGCGACCAGTACAAGCATCCATCTCATGAACTGCCTCCGCTTTTTGTTGAAGGAAATCATGACACCCGGTCCGCACATGACCTAATGAGCGAGAACTATAAAGCCTTGCGCCTCAAAAAAACAACCGAGACAGGTCACGCGTGTATCCTGTCTAGCGAAGTGCTGAAAAAGTCCTCCAGTATAGGAAAATTGTTATGGGTGGGACATGGACGGTCCATCCAATTTACAGGGCGATTGCAGCCCAGAGCTTCACGACGATCCATAGGACTGCTGCAATGGCAAGCAGCAGAAGCACGACGGTGCCGCCGATGATGCCGGTCACATACAACCTGGCCTGCTGCGTTTCTCGATGTGGTTGAGTCGCAGCCCGCCGCAGTAGCTCTGCGTTTCTCGCGTGACTCCGGAACCAGATAGAGAAAAGATCGCCGAATATGGGAATCGCGCCGACGGTTCCATTGATGAGGAGATTCAGACTCATTCGTGTAATGACGATCTGCGGCACGTGAAGCCGAGCGGCCAATATCAGGATGACGGTGCCGATGAGATTGGCCAGCATGTCACCGACTCCGGGGATCAATCCGAGCAACGGATCGAGTCCGACATAGAAGGGTGTGCCAGGGATTTTGACGGTCGTATCCAGAATCTTGGCTAAGAGTTCAGCCGTCGCCACCATGGCTTCTCGCTGAGGATCGGTAGATGGAGACTCTGGGGGGAGATGTGAGGAGGCTGGGTCAGCCACGATGTATCCGAGCGGCATGTTCTTTGAGCCAACAGCGATCCATCACGACAAGCTGGCCTGATGCGATCGCACAAACGGCTGCCTGTTCGTTTCTGACCCCTTCTTGCATTCAGATCAGTTTGGCGCCATGAGTAATCGCTTCTTCGACGAGAGGAAGGTCTTCAGACCTTCTGAAGACCTTCACGAGATCGATTGTGCCGGGCACGTCAGCAGGCGATGGATAAGCCGGCTCGCCGAGGACGTTCGTCCCGTTCGGATTCACCGGAATGACTCGCTAGCCCTGACTCTGCATATAAGCCGCCACGCGATGAGACGGCCGTGCCTGACTTGAAACCCGTCACTCACCCCATACTTCGTTCTCTTAACTTCTGGATAGTTCAATTGATCGGACAAAGGAGGGGTGCGGCCTAGTCTAGATGGTTGCACGTACGTCACGCCGACACTCGATCTTCGCCTATGACTCCCCGTCCGAGTTCGAAGCGAGGACGGCTGTGGCTTAACCAGGTGTCTACAGAATTCAGGGGAGCTCATTTTCCTAGCTCCATGCTATTAATGGTTAGGACAGGGCAAGCACTGGATGAATCAATATCAATGCGAACATCTGTCACTGCTCCTGCATGGATCCATGCAAAATGCGGTGATAGATCGATTGACGTAATTCCCGGGTTGGTCGCAAAGCGTACGCTGCTGGCTTCACTGAAAACCGTGCCGACCGAATGCCAGAATACCTGAACTCGTACCGGCTCATTCTTCTCTCCACAATTGAGTTCAAAAACTAATTGCGACGCATCCAGCGTCCAAATCTGCCTTGTCAGTGTAAACATGACAAATGGATCAGCACCTGAAATCCGGTATGCATCACTCCCCTCAACCTTGGTCATGTCGTTGATCCCAGATGGAGATCCGTGGCTTAGCGAGATGAAATGCTTCGGCTTTCCAGAAACAGGTGTTACGAATGACGGAAAACTTTCGAACCACTTGTTACGGACGTCTCGTTCGACCACTGTTATGAAAACGTAATCTGGCTTATAGGTTTCGACCATCTTGGCAAATAAAACGGGGCTCGACTTACGGATGGATACTTGTAGAGTTTCGGTGAAAGTGGCAGCCATAAATGGAGCCATTGCCGTGCCAAAAGAATCACGGAGCCACAAGACTCTCTTCTGATTCAAGGCATGTTTCGATTTGACGAGTATTGGTCGGCTTTGAGGACCAAGTCGAGGATTGCCACCAGATAGCGTGAGCTGCCCTGTTTCAAAGTCGTACTGCTCTGTTTCAATAGGGTGCTCACTGTCAATCTCTATGACCACTTCGCTATCCTGCAACATATCCCGAATTCTAAGGAACCTCCCTAGGTCACCTCCGTGGCGGTCGATGACTTTTGAAACATGTACATGTTGGTCAGGAAGCCAGCGCAGTCCCGCCTCGGTGCGAGCGACCTCCACTGCGAACGCACGAAAAGCCACCCAAGCTCCGAGACTATTCCAATGAGTGTCAGTTTTATAGTAGAGCGGCTCTGAAAATTGAGATTTTGCCGCTCTTAAGGCTGGTCTGGTATCAATATAGAGCCCCTGGCTTACATAGGACCCTTAGTGCCTCATCGAGAGTCTTAGCTCGAAAGAATACCCAGGCGATGTTGACGAAGCTAAACGTCAGCAGCCATGCCACGGCTTTGGGCATGCGCAAGCCTAGCCCACTCCATACTCGAGGACCAACAAGCGTAGCACCGTGCAATGCACCCCATATGACGAACATCCAGCTTGCGCCGTGCCAGAGTCCACCCAACACAAAAGTCGCCATAAGATTGAAGTACACGCGCACCTTGGAGCAACGATTACCACCCAAGGGAATGTAAAGGTAATCGCGCAGATAGCGACTGAGCGTCATGTGCCATCTTTGCCAAAAATCCTGTATGTCCAATGCTTTGTAGGGAGAATTGAAATTAATAGGTAACCAAATGTTGAACAAGAGCGCCGCACCGATCGCCATATCACAGTAGTCGCTGAAATCGAAATAGAGCTGAAAGGTGTACGAGAGGCTCGTCCCCCAAGCCCGGAAAAAATCAAGGGTTATTTTTCCTTCGTATCCGGCATTTGCCCAGATCGCAAAGGTATCTGCGATGACCACCTTCTTGAACAAACCGATGCTAAAAATAAACAAGCCAAGGACGATATTCCGATACCGTACTGCCAAATTCCAGCGCGATTCGAACTGAGGCATCATCTCACGGTGATGCAGAATTGGGCCTGCTATCAAGTGGGGGAAAAAGGTCACAAATAGCGTGTAATTGAGAAAATCGTACTCCTTGGCTTCTCCCCGATAACTGTCTACTAGGTAGGCGATCTGCGTGAATGTAAAGAAACTGATGCCCAATGGCAGGAGGATCTGAGGTAAGGCATAGCCCGCATCAAAAGCAAAATTAATATTGTCTACTAAGAAGTTGGCGTACTTGAAATATCCAAGCAAGGCAAGGTTTGCAGTGATACTACCGGCCAAAACAAAACGGCGTGAAACCCACAAGTATCCCGACGTCCGATAGGGAGAAAGGCTGGTGCCGACAGCGAAGTTGAAAAATATTGAACCTAAGAGAAGTGGGAGGTACGCAACGTCCCAGTAGGCGTAGAAGAAAAGGCTTGCAGCCACCAACCAAGTCTTGCTTGCAAGGACAAGCCGAATTCGATTCAGGGAGAAGTATACAAGGAACACTATCGGTAAAAATAGCAGAATAAACGCCGGAGAACTAAAAATCATCTGTCCGAACCTTTAAGTTTGGCCAAGTGTATTTTCTTACACCGGGTGCACTCAAAAACCAAGTGTAATACTTTTAAGAAAACATGTCGCAGGGAAAACATCTACACGCAATGCGCCTTGAAGAACGGGCGCGGATCCAGACGCAACAAGAGATGGGCCTCAACCCAGCGGCGATTGCCATAAGATTGAATCGTTCGGCCGCTACCGTGTCGAGGCAGCCCATACATGCGCCCAGGCCCCGCGTTGTGGGAACAGGTCACCCGCTACCTGAAGACGAGCTACTCGCCTGAGCAGATTGCTGAGACACTGGGGCTTGTGCATACTGACACGCCTTGGCTGCAGGTGTCTCACGGAACTCTCTACATTACCATCTATGCCATACCACGTGGCACATTGCGGACAGCCGTGTGCCCCTTCGGTCATGCCAAACGGCATCCGCAGGCGCGAGGCGAAGACCCGCGGGGGCGGATTCCTGACATGGTCAGCATTCACGACCTGCCGTCGAAGATCGAGAAACGCGTGGTAACGAGGCACTGGGAGGGCGATCTTATCAAAGGGGCACATACCCGCTCGGCTGTTAAGATACTGGTGGAGCGCACCTACCTTGCTCACGGTGTTATCCAGGATGGATACTGACCGTGCCGAAGCGGTGCTGAACGGGTTTAGTCTTGTACGCAATCGGATCGAGGCACAGCGGCATCTGTCGCTGACGTGCGATCAAGACTGGGAAATAGCCGCGCGTCAATGACTAACAGACGCCTCCGGGGTAACGATCTATATTGCCAATCCACACAGCTCCTGCCAGCACGGCATCGTGTATGCGTTGCGAGTCCGACAGGTGATACCCCAGTCGCCAACACACGACGCGGCGGACAAGGGCCATTGACGGTCGAACCACACGACACCCCTAGTATGCCGCGAGTCAACAGAA
>DATHTZ010000728.1:0-4674 GCA_035462675.1 Nitrospiraceae bacterium
ATACCATGCCAAAAATATTTGGCCAGAAATTGAGTGCAGGTGCTATCAAAAAAATTGTCGATTATCTGTCCCAGGTGAAGGCAGGTTCGCCACCACCGAAGATATCATGATCATGGCTATCGATATTTTTTATCGAGTAAACGGAGTTCACCGATGAAAGCACTAATGTCACTCGTGGCACTGATGGGGGCAGCTGGAATACTTCTGCTTGCCGGAATGATTGTTGGTATCGTTCCGTCAAATACCGTGCGCCTGATCGAAGGGTATATGCCGGTCCAAGTGATCGCGGAACTCACGCTGTTCGTGGCGGGTTTTACAGGGCTTAGTTATATGATGGCGGCCATGGGAATGGCCTTCCCACGGTTTTGGCAGGGGATTCTTTTTTGGGCATTCATTCTCCTCTATTTGAAGTTTCGCGTCTATCCGCCTATTCCGTTCAGCGTCCGTGCCATGTATGGGACAGTCTCTCTTGTGGCCATCTTTATGTGGGTGTCTGCAAACGAGGAAGATTGGAAAAAATTCAAACAACCGATCATGAACGTTTTGGACGCCAAGACTGGGGGAAACAGGATATTGCGTTATGCATACCTGGTCATTCTCCCGATCTTGATCGGCGGGTTCTCATACAACGCCATGGTTCCAAAGTCAGAGGAGCCGATCGAGTTGCGGACGGTGCACCCTGCTCCGCCTGCCAGCACAAAAGTGCATGGGAAAACCTACACGCTTCAGACCACACAGAATCCCTATCGGGTCAATCCTGAAGGAAAATACGATCAGGAATATAGCAACGCCAATATTGTGGAGCAGGGCATGGGCCGCTTGATGAAGCCGAATGCCAATCCTTGGGATAAGGATGCACAAGGGTATCTCAAATACGTGCGCGAGGGGGGAGAGATCTTCTATCAAAATTGTCACTTCTGCCATGGCGATAACTTAAACGGACGTGGTCTCCATGCCTTCGCGTTTAATCCGATCCCGGCGAACTTCACTGATCCAGGTACGATTGCACAATTACAGGAAACATTCATCTTCTGGCGTGTGTCCAAGGGTGGAATAGGTTTGCCGAACGAAGGGTTTCCCTGGGCCTCTGTGATGCCACCATGGGAACAGCATCTGACTGTGGACGAAATCTGGAAAGTCGTCTTGTTTGAATATTGGCACACGGGGTATTACCCACGGACCTGGGACTAGCCGTTCAGGCCAATTTATAGCCAACCTGGTTTGAGGACATGAGGGAAGCGATGAAAAATTCGTTAAGTCTGAAGGCGGGGGCATTCCTCACGACTGCCTTTGGGGTTATCCTGGTCTCCGGGATCACAGCAGGATTAACCTTTGCCGCAGATGCTCTTCCTGCTGGCTTTAAGAAGGGCGATTTAGCCCCTGAGCCTTCTGCGGACATGATCGAGGCAGGAAAGCGGGTCTACTTCACAAAATGTGTCTGGTGTCACGGGGTCGATGGCGCTGGTGATGGGCCCGGTGCCGATCGTCTCTGGCCGCGTCCCCGCAACTTCAACCAGGGGACGTTTAAGATTCGGCACACGGCCAGTGGCGAGTTGCCGTTGTTCGATGCCAAGAAACCCACTCCAGGCCAGAACGATCTATTTGAGACTGTGACGCACGGTCTGCCGGGTTCCGCCATGCCATCCTGGGAAGGCATTCTGACGGAAGAGCAACGGCTCCAAGTGTTGTCATTCGTCACCACCCAGCTTGTGAAAGATCGAAAATTTACGGACAAGCAGTCAGAGAGCCAGAGCATATTGCAGATGGGCGACCTGAAGCCGATTCCTGCGACGGAGGAGAGTTTAAAAAAGGGAGCGGAGCTCGTTGTCGAGAAGAAGTGTGTCGAGTGTCACGGCGCTGATGGCCGTGGTGACGGCAATGCGTTCAATCTCAAAGACGATTGGGGTTTTTCGATACAGCCGGCCAACTGGCACAAGTGTTGGAACTTCAGAGGTAGCCGGCAAGATCCCTATAACGTCAAGAACATCTTCCGGACATTTTCAACCGGAGTCAACGGCACTCCGATGCCCTCGTTCGCCGACAATACCACTGTTGAAGAGCGGTGGCATATTGCCAACTTTGTGAACTCACTCTGTGAACGTGAGGCAGATGGGACGCCCCTCTCGATCGATCTATTGACAGATAAGCCAAAGGTCAACTTTGTGTTGTCCTCAGGCGTGGTCGAGGGAGAGGGAGAGATCCCAGCAGATCCTGAAAATGAACTCTGGCAGAAGCGGGCCAGGCGAATTATTGCGATGGGTGGCCAGATAACCCATAAGCCCAGAAACTTCGTGAACCGGATCGACGATATCTGGATGAAGTCGCTCTACAACAAGACCCACATCGCCTTTATGTTTCAATGGGACGATCGCACGAAGAGCGTAGCCGAAGGGAAGTTGCCCTGGCCTCCGACCTCAGTCAATATCGATGTCAAGGAACAGGATCCGAAGACCGGGGAGGAGGGCTCCATTGCCTCTCGTCAAAATAACTATACGGTCTATAATGATGCGGTCGCCATGGAAACAGCTGTGAAGTGGAAGGACCTTCCCGCACCGATTAAGCCGAGGTATCTGTTCGGAAGCAATGAACAGTTCCCGGTCGACATTATGAAATGGGAGGCCGATGGGTCGCTTCGCGCCTTCAAGGGTACAGGATGGGATAAGGATTTTGAAGAGCGGGACAACTACGAAGAGAGCAGCAAACTACTTTTTTCTGAGTGGAAGAATGGCCGATGGACGGTGATCATTCAGCGGCCCTTGGGTAACAAGAAGGATCAGGATTACGACGAAGATACCTTCTTCGAAATGGGGCAATACATTCCCACTGTGTTCTTTGCTTGGGATGGGCATAATGGCGACGCAGGGAGGAAGATGGCCGTCTCGGCCTTCTACTATACCTTCCTGGAACCTCCGACACCTCAAGAAGCCTATATCTATCCGATTGTGATTGCGTTTGGTGTAGTCCTTCTGGAAGGTTGGGTGTTGACTAGGCGATCGAACAAGCGGAAGGCAAAGGCCCTCTAATGTTCGTCTGAGCTGAGAGAGTCTGAAGCATCAGGAGGGGGTGGGGTGACCCACCCCCTCTTTCTTTTTGGCCTCCTGTTTTGAGGGATCATGGCGAACGACGTGACCGGCATCCTTCTCGCCGGAGGAAAAAGCCGAAGAATGGGAGAAGATAAACGGCATCTCGTTGTGGGGGAACAAACCCTGCTCGAACGAGGACTGGCGGTGCTTCATTCAATTTTTCAGGAGGTACTCGTCGTTATTGCGCAGGACAGCCCTCCGCTTTGCGTCGATGCTAGAGTTGTGCGAGACTTGGTGCCCGATTGCGGCAGCCTCGGAGGGTTGTACACCGGGCTCATACAGGCAACGACGCCCTGCATCTTTGTGGTGGCATGTGACATGCCATTTCTCAATCAGGCGGTTATCGCGCAGTTCACGAGTCGAAGAGCCGCCACAGATATTGTGATGGCGAAACTTGCGGACCAGGTACATCCGATGCATGCGTTGTATGGAAAACGGTGCTTGCCGGTCGTAGAACAGATGATTCAAGCGCGGAAGCTGAAGATCCAAGAGATGGCCTCGCAATCGTCACTTCGAGTACGCTATGTCACCGAGGCGGATTTGCTCATCATCGACCCCTCCGGACGTTCTTTTTACAACGTGAATACAGTGGCAGACCTTGAGGCGGCGAGATCCCTGTTGGCTCGGGTACCTCCCTCAGGATAACCTCATGCTGACTGTGAAAAAGACGATTATGATGATCCACCCGGGCGGCCTGGGCGATGTGCTCTTGGCGGTCCCGGCCATGGTTCGCTTGCGGACCCGATTCCCCAACTATCGACTGGCGCTTTGTGCAGAGGATCAGGTTGCACAGCTGCTCGTCGCGTGTCGGATCGTCGATGTGTGGACCTCTGTGCAGGGGCGAGACTGCGTGGATTTATTCGCCGGTGCGGACTCGGTTACGGGTCAGCTACAGACCTGGTTGGAGAATTGCGACCTTGCTATTGGTTGGATGCAGGGTCTCGATGGAAAATTGAGCGAGACACTTCAGGCAATCGGGGTCCGAGAGCTAATTGTGAGGTCTCCGTTCTCGACCGAGATTCGGGCAACACATCAATGTGACCGGTTTCTTGAAGCAATGAATGAGGCGCCCTTTGAGGATGGAGGACATCTTCTGTTGAAGGTGACGGAACCGCTCCTCCAGCTTGGGCGGGCTTGTCTTGAGGCGGCGGACCTCTCGATCGGACAGCCTCTCGCCGTCATCCATCCTGGGAGTGGAAGTGTCCATAAGTGCGTGGCACCTGAGACCCTCGCGACTGTAATTACTGCGCTGCAGATTTCCGGGGCCACTCCGGTGATTCTCGAAGGGCCGGCAGATCGGGAGCCGGTCGAGCGTCTGCTCCAATCATGCCTAAACCCACCGATCGTCTTGAAGGGCCTTGATCTTTTTACCGTTGCTGGAGTGCTTGCTCAGGCACGGCTCTTTATCGGACAAGATTCGGGAATCACACATATGGCAGGGCTGATAGGAGTCACTACGGTCGCTCTGTTTGGGCCGACCGATCCAACCCGTTGGGCTCCTCGTGGCACCCATGTTTCTGTGGCGCAGGGTGCACCATGTTTTTGCAATTCATGGGATGAAGTCAGTCGATGTAAGGAAAAACCTTGTCTC
>DATHTZ010000729.1:0-3294 GCA_035462675.1 Nitrospiraceae bacterium
GTCTGTTCTTGCGGATGGCTGATTAAGTAAGCGTACAGCCACCAACGGGAGGGGCGCATCATGAACCTACAGCGGGATGCGGGTCGCTGAAGGATCCTATGGTGCTTTGCAAATCGACGCGAGGGCGGCCAATCTCGTCCGAAGAAAATTTCTGATATTGTTCCACCGCACATCTCCGCTCACCATGCCGATCGGTGTTTTGGCATTTTGGAAGCGACTCTTTGCTGACGGCCCACCGATTTGAAGCAGAAGAGTTTTAGTCTCGTCGGACCACTGTCCCGCTTCTTCCCCCCATCTCGCCGTGAGTTCATCGCTCCGATCTCGGAAGGTTCCATCCCTTCTGCTCTGCCAGTACTCATTGTCAATGCGTTCTCTCAGTGCGTACCCTTGTTTCAGCTGCGTTGTGCATCGAGGTTCTGGTGGAGTTGTGGCTGTTTGTACCTCAGTTGTCCCTGCGGGTGGTTCAACCGCTTCACTCTCGTGGCGCACTGCCCGCTCATCAGTGGTTGGGGCCTTGGGTGGTGCGCTGCAGGCACTGAGAATTAGAACGAGGAAAATGCCAAGCAGTTTGTTAGTCTTTGACACATGCTCACCTTGTCGATCCAAGGCAAAAGGATAGCGATTTCGACAAGCACAAGCAACTCGTGTGGGAGTCTTCTTCATCCTCTGTGATGCACGATGAACACTGCCCTAGACAGCACTGGCGGGGCATCGAAGGGCGGGGAATTGTCGATCATGCGACTGCTACAGCTGCATCTCTGCTGTTGGGGCGCGGAATAGTGTCCGTGTGGGATACAGCTCCTCCTTACACGGGCGTGACACCAACGGACGTCAGTACATCGTCTTGGCTACACCTTTCTTTCCGGAGACTTTTTCCTTCGTTTCCCCTCCATGCCATAGCCCGTCAGGGCTAACCGTCTCGCCAAAATCAACTCACGCTGCGAGAGCCTGGTGAGACACAAGAGGAAGTGCTCGAATCTCGGGCACGATTCGCGCTTCTCCGGTTTACTTATTGCTGTTGGCATTTAGGTTTTCTCCTTTTCTGCGACGTGTCCATCACCCAGGGGCGTTGAATGTTCCAGGGGACGGGCTCAGGGCATCCGTCTCGGCGATGAGTCGCCGCATGATCTCCTTCCCACGAAGGACGGCTTCGAATTCTTCGTCGGTTAACTTACTCAGGTCGACCCGTCTGGGTTTCTCCTGAGGCTCTTCTGGAAGTTGCATCGCCTGGAGAGGTCGACCATATCCGCGGTCAAGGACTGCTTCTGCTGCTCTGAGCGCAACTGTCTGATTCTTGGAACCGATCAAGGCCACTAATCGTGCAATGGCCTTCCGGCCTTCCCCCCATGCTCACGAACGAGATTGCGAACTTCCGCGGCGACCTTGGGCCGCCCACCAGGGTTCCCACTTTGCCCTGGCCCCCATGCCGAGCGAGGCGGCGTTCTCTTTCCAGTCTGTTTTTCTCTGTTCTCAGACATCAATATCCCCAACTCTTTTCATCCGCACTACTCCATCAACAAACGCCGACCGATGAGATCCGACACACTCGAAAAGTGCTTGAGGCCATCGCGCACAAACACCGGGCCGCAGGGCTCACCCTTGGCGCCCGCGAAGAGATCGCCGACATGCTCAAGCGGAGGGTCGTATTGCAGGGCGAGACCCATCAGGCGGGCAATGACATCGTAGAGTCCGATCAATTCAGAGGAACAGTCCGGACCTTTCAGGCGAAGAAAGATTTCTGCTGGCCGTTCGTCATCATGGACGCTGAGGTAGAGCGCGCGCTGACCGGCGATCCGGACTCTCTGTGTAACGTGATTCCGACGGTTGGCGAGGGCGAGGTGTTGACTCATGAGGTCTGCTCCTCGTCAGGAGCAGGCGATTCAGTAAGGCGGTCTTGAGAAGGTAAATTCTGGTTGCGGATTTGCGTATTTCTTGCTCTATTGTGCCGCGATCTGCATCCGTAAGTTGTTGATCTGGTTGAATACACTGAGGGTCGCTGTCATTTCGAAACCCGTCACTCACCCCATTTTTCTCAATCGCGTAAGTTGATGATCAAAGGTCTGGTCTTCCAATAAACCTTTGCCTTCATCGTGTTCTGCCCGACGAACCACATTTATATCCCCTCTAAGTGTTCTACTGTTTCTCGCTGTCACGAGCTCAGAGATTGACGTATCAGCTATGCGCGTGCCGATGAAAGTTTTCGCTTTGTTTTTTGGCAAACGATTTTGTCTAAGGAGGCTGGCTTGGGCTGCATGGGATTCGTATGGCGATAATGAATGTCATAGAAAGCTCTGCGCGGAGTTAGCCGGAGCGGCCTGCTCTCATCTGGTAGCAAGCTGCGGCAATACCTCATCTGCGGTTGCATGGATTACTTGAATCTTCCGTAAGTCGAGAACCTTCGCACGAACGGTATCGTAGAAACCAACCGCGTACGCCTTTTTTGTCCACACGCCTCGCTGCGCTCGTATTCTCGCCAACAGACGTCGTATGTGCTCATCCCGCAACCCATATCCAACGAAAAGAACCGTGTTGTTGTGAAGTAGTTCCGCGACTTTCGTAATCAGCGCCACATGCGTGTCGGGGTAATTCTCATAATCGTCCGTCGTAGAGATTAACGTGAGGGGTCGATCGGACGAGCCGTGCATTTTTATGAGATTGTGCTGGTCATAATTGAAGTTCGGTGCCTCGCTATCGGTGACCAAGAGCTGATAGCCTTGGTTTATCTGACGTACGCTGCCTCGAACAGCGTGTCCCAATTAGTGGTAACATGAACCGAAAGCATTGTACAGCGGCTATATGAGCCGGCGATGGCTGAGCATTTGTGGGGAACTCCGCAGCGAGCAAATTCACCAAGCCTGCTCGATCGTTGAGGGTCGCATACTCATCGCATACATCTTCAAGGGACCGTATTGAATAGTCGTAATCCGGATAATCAACCTGTACTTTGTGCCCGACGACATCGCGGAGTTTCGCGCCGGCCCACCCCAACGAAGGCGCGGAAATTCCGGCTCCTGCAAACAAGACCGCCGTTCGAGTTCGGATCGCTTCAATGAGGGCATTGGGAATCGCAATCGCCATACCTGACCTCCGTGCTTCGATTTATCGGGCAAAATTTTTGAGTATACCAACCGGTATAGTGCGCAGACGGTTGAAAAAGTGGCGCGTGATTCTCGCGCGTGCTCAATCACTTGTCAACGTTTCGCGGTGCCGCGTGTGGACGTTAGCTAACCAGCAGTTCCGTTATGAGAAATCCAATTTGGTGCCAAGCCAGTGCCAAAACACCGTGACACACCA
>DATHTZ010000730.1:0-11624 GCA_035462675.1 Nitrospiraceae bacterium
TGGGGGCCCATATTGAGGAGGAGTTCCTCCGTGCGCAGAGTCGGCAGGGTCTCGCTTTCCGGATGGGCCGGATCGATCTTGTAGATGGTTGTTCGTTGATCTTCAAAGGCCATCGTCTGTCCTACCGTGCTGTTTCGTCCAAAAACTCGAATGTGTCGCGCCAGCCCTTGCCACGGAGCGGAAAATCTTTTCGCAACGGATAGCCTTCGGTATAATCATCAGGCAGAAGGATCCGGCGGAGGTCTGGATGGTGCCGGAAGCGGATTCCCATCATGTCGTAGACTTCACGCTCCATGAAGTCCGCGCCTTTCCAAATGTCCGTCAGAGAATCCACGATGCAGTCCGACTCCGGCACCCTGGTCTTGAGCCTGATCTGATGGCGTTTCCTGATCGAGTAGAATTCGTACACGACTTCAAATCGTTCTTCGTCGTCAGGCCAGTCGACTGAACTCACATGCACGATGTAGTCGAAGTCCATGGACGGGTCGTCGTGAAGGAAGCGTGCGACCTCATGGAGCCGATCTCGCATCACGGTTACCGTAAGCTCCCCGCGCCACTCGACGGTTCTGACGAGGGCTGCGGAAAAACATTCTTGGAGTCGGCTGGCCAGTTCTGGCAACAACATCGATCATAACCTATATTTTCAGGCTTGGCTTGACCTGGTCAGGTTGTTTCTGGAACACGGGTTTCAGCATGATCCGTTCTTGCAACTTGAGGATGCCGTCAAAGAGTGCCTCCGGTGTTGGAGGGCAACCAGGCACATAGATATCAACCGGCACAAAGCGATCGACACCTTGGACGACGCTGTAACTGTCGTAGATATTTCCGGACGTTGCGCAAGACCCCATGGCAATGACATATTTCGGTTCGGGCATCTGATCGTACAGTTTTCTGATGACGGGGGCCATCCGTCGGCAGACGGTCCCGGCCACAATCATCAGATCGGACTGACGTGGTGAGGCCCGGAAGACGCCGGCGCCGTAACGGTCCATATCATACCGTGATGAGACTGCGGCGATCATTTCGATCGCGCAGCAGGCCAGGCCAAAAGTCATCGGCCACAGTGACCCCTTGCGAGCCCAGTTGACGGCTTTTTCCACGGTCGTGGTGACGATGTCGGACGTGCCGTCCTTGTCATGACGACCAAGTTGGATCAATCCCATTCCAGGGCTCCCTTCCGCCAAGCATACACATAGGCCACCAAAAACAATCCGATGAAAACCAGCATTTCAATCAACCCGATCAACGCAATCTTGGTGAAGACCACTGCCCAGGGATAGAGAAAGATGACCTCGATATCGAAGATCACGAACAGCATCGCAAAAATGTAATACCGAACAGGGAAGGGCATCCGAGCATCAGAGAACGGTTCCGAGCCACACTCATAGGTAGAGAGCTTCTCCGACTCCGGATATTTCGGCTGGACCAGATGGCTGATGATCAGCGACCACAGGCCGAACACCAGCGCGACGATAACAAAGAACAGAATTGGAAAGTATCTGGTCAGATATTCAAGAAGCAACTCGGAACCACTCATGGACTGGACCTTTCAACGCCTTGATATGTAAGGAGGGCTGGATTTTAGACCTTGGATTGCAGGGATAGCAAGCGTCCAAAAGACCTGTCGAGTCGACCCGAAAGTCCTAGCCCGCATGATTCATGAAAGTTCGTCGCGAAAGCGGTCAGACGCGAAGCGAGACGGGCACTCGGAGCCGTGAAGCCCCGAGGCATACTCGTGCAGTATGTCGAATGGCTGAATGGCGAGACTGCCCGTCACAGCTGCGTATCCACGCTTGCAGTAGAAACTTCATGAATCATGCGGGCTAGGAGCCTGTCCGACCTTGCCTTCGTGACGAGGCGAAGGAGGTGCGACCAGATGCGAGGCCTCAGGCTAGGAAAAACCAGACACCTATTCGCTGGGATTCATCGAAGATTTTTCGGGCACAGTTTCAAGCTCCACGTGCCAGGGTGAATACTGGTGTCGGGGCGCCTAAATTTTCAGGGGCTGGGTGAAGTTACGCCAGGCTCTGGGCCAGGGCATTCAACTCGTGCAGCGCGTTGCCCACCATATCCGTTTCCAGGGCTGATACGGGCACAGCGGGTCGCGGGTTGCTGACCAGGTGCTTGTGCGTGGACATCGGTTGCCCGATCGTAGGGCAAGGCTTTGCGCAGCGAGCAAATGTTGGAGTTTCTGGTAAACCCCGCTCGGGTGCCTCGCACAGCCGTTCCCTCCGGCGTGCCACGCAGATCCGCCAAGTCGCCCGCTCCCCCAGGGTGCCGACGGTCGAGCCATCGCAGGCACCCTTAATGATGAGGTCGCCCCCACTGGCCGGGTACCGTTATGGATGGCCACGTCGGCAGAGCGCTGGCAATTTGCGTCATGTGGAGGATGTGGCCCGCTCGGTCTGTCCCCTGCGCACGGGCTCGGGGCGCCTTGCATGCCTTCGTAACGCTCCGTGTAGCAGCACCACGGGCCCACATGGCTTTAGACGAAAATGCTTTCCTATGTCGTCAAGCTACGCGCGTCGGAGGCGTCCGGCATCTGTTCGGGCAAGCAGCCCTGGGCCAGGGGGGTTCAGACATACCGCAATAGCCAAGGGTCGAGGAGATCGCCTGGCTGCCACGGATGACGGACACGGACCGTCGCCAATGTCCGGGCCGTGCAGGTGCAATAACAGCGGTCCCGCGTAGCGTTCACGGTGCTAGGAGCCCGCCCCCCAACACCCTCGTTATTACTAGCGAATGGTCGTGGATCAGGATTGGGTTCAAGGTCTCACGGTCTAGCGGTCAAGTGTGTGCAGCAATTTTGCCTTGCAACACCATAGCCCGTCAGGGCCTGTAATGTTGCATTTTGTTAGAGCTCAAGCGTTGCAATCCGTAATCGTATCCGAACTGACCGCTTCCAGCGTCTGTATAGAAAGAGGGCTTGACCTGTCTGGAATCGGTCTGCGACAAGAGAGGCGTGATGATCGAGGAGTGATGCGACGATGGAACGACACTTCAACCATCGAATGGCCGCATTAGCCCATTCGGAGATTCGAGCGATGACCCACGCCTGTGTCCAGGCGAAGGGCCTCAACATGGCACAGGGTGTCTGCGACACGCCGGTTCCTCCAGTGGTGCTTCGAGCTGCATCGCAAGCGATGGAGCGCGGGAAGAATGTCTATTCGCGATTCGATGGATTGCCCGAACTGCGGCAGGCGATCGTTAAGAAGCTTGCGCAGTACAACGGCATCCTGGCCGATCCGGAAACGGACGTGACGGTCAGCGCGGGAGCCACAGGGGCCTTTCACTGTGCCTGCCTGGCGCTGCTCAATCCTGGCGACGAGGTCGTCCTCTTCGAGCCCTACTATCAGTATCACATCAGCGCGCTGCTGGCAGTTGAGGCGGTTCCGGTGATGGTGAAGATGCGGACTTCCGACTGGACCTTTTCCATAGGCGAGGTCAAGCGCGCGATCACGCCTCGAACCAAGGCGATCATTGTGAATTCGCCTGGCAATCCATCCGGGAAAGTGTTCAGCCGGCAAGAACTGGAGAGTATTGCCGCGATTGCACAACAACACGATATGCTCGTGTTCACCGACGAAATCTATGAATACTTTCTGTATGACGGGCGCACCCATGTGAGTATCGCAACCTTGCCAGGAATGGCAGACCGCACGATCACGCTTGGCGGTTACTCCAAAACCTTTAGTATCACCGGCTGGCGCATCGGCTACAGCGTCGCAGCGGCGCGGTGGGCACAGGCGATCGGCGCCATGAACGACCTACTCTATGTCTGTGCCCCGACGCCGCTGCAGGCGGGGGTCGCGGTGGGCATCCAGGAACTTCCTGACTCGTTCTACCGCGACCTGGCGCGCGACTATCAACGGAAACGCGATTGGTTCTGCCAGGCCTTGGCGAAGGCCGGTCTGACGCCATCAATTCCACAGGGTGCGTACTATGTGCTGGCCGACGCGTCACGCCTGCCTGGCACAACGGGAAAAGATCGGGCGATGTTTCTCCTCGAGGCGATCGGCTTGGCCGGCGTGCCGGGGGAAGCCTTCTTTTCGGGGGCTGACGGGAGGCAGTTCATTCGATTCAGCTATGCGAAAATTGATTCCGATATTGACGACGCATGCCGGCGGCTTGCGCGGCTTGGCTAACAGGGCTATTGAAAGAGAGAAGGGATGTGAATGGATAGAAGGCGCCGTCGTCCGGCCGGGCACTCGACGAGCGGATTAACAGTCGCTATGATTGTAAGGATAGGCATTTCGAGGCACACAGGCTCATCGGTCATGCCCGGTTCGGTACGCGGGTTCAGAAAGCAAGTGACCAAGATGGTGGAGTGACGGTCGAGTTCTCGCCAGATTTTTCAGATGGGGGTGACGTTGGTCGTACAGCCGTATCAACACCGACTATGTATTTATGCACAGGACGGAATGTGTGATCTCGGCAAGAAGACCGTCCTCATCAATTACAGCGCTATGGCATCGGCACAGTGAATAGCTTCTCACGCTATAGCCGATGATCTGCGGGGAGCCTCATGGAAGGACGTAAGCATACCCGTTTCGCGATGCAACTTCCTGTGTCGTTCAGTGGAGACCAGTTTTCCGGGGAGGGCACGATCCTAAATGTGTCTGCGGAGGGTTGCGCCATCACGTCGGACGCCGTCGCCGGCGCTGGAGTCTATCTGCAATTGACGATGCAACTCCGGGAGGGAGATGAGCCGACCCAGATCGATCTGGCCGCGGTCCGATGGGTTTCCGCGTCGAGGTTCGGTGTTGAGTTTATTAAGATTCGTCCTAATGAGGGGGAACGGCTGAAAAAGTTCATCAAGGCGTTGGAATCGACGACTTGAGCGCAGGAGGCCGCGACGAGATTCGAGCGGCTATTTCATAGCGACGCTCCGGACTTGTTCATACGTGGTCAGGCCGGCAAGCATTTTCAGAATTCCGTCCTGCACGAGTGTCACCATCCCTTCCTTCGTGGCCAGGCTCTGCATCTCCGTCGTTTTGGCGCGGTTTTGGATCAGGTTTCGCAGTTCGTCTGATCCCCTTAGGAGTTCGTGCAAGGCGACCCGACCCTTGAGGCCTGTCTGGTTGCAGGCGTCACACCCCTGCCCTCGATAGAGCTGAAAGTCTTCGCGATAGCTCACTCCGAGCGCCTCCCACGCCTGTGTCCCGTACCCATGTACCAGTTTATCGTACTCTTGTGCCGTTGGATGGTACGGTCCTTTACAATTGACGCAGATCCGTTTGCAGAGGCGTTTCGCGATCACCCCTTGCATGGCATCGGCGAAGTTGAAGGAGTCGCATCCCATGTCGAGGAGGCGGACCACCGTTTCGACCGCCCCATTCGTGTGTAATGTGCTCAAGACCAGGTGGCCGGTCAGTGAGGCCTCGATGGCCACATCAGCCGTTTCTTTGTCCCGCATCTCACCGATCATGATGACATCCGGGTCGGCTCGTAAGAACGACCGCATGGCAGCGGCAAAGGTAAAGCCGATTTTTGGATGGACCTGCACCTGCCGGAGGCCTTCCTGGGTGATCTCGATAGGGTCTTCGGCCGTCCAGATTTTCCGTTCGTCTGTGTTGAGATGGCGGAGCAGGGCATGCAGGGTCGTTGTCTTTCCGGATCCGGTAGGGCCTACGCACAAGATGATGCCGTGCGGTTTCTCCGCGATGTCCAGCAGCTTCGTGAGCGTGGCTGGAGCAAACTCCATGGCATCGAGAGGGAGGGGTTCCTTCGCCGTGAGCAATCGCATAACGACGTCTTCATTGTTTCCGGCGGTCGGCACGGTCGCCACGCGCAGCTCGATTTCTCTATCCTGGTTCAGCTTGAACCGGATCTTCCCGTCCTGCGGTTTCCGGCGTTCGGAAATATCCAGATTGGACATGATCTTGATACGGGATACCAAGGCTCGGCGATAGATGGCGGGAATCCGCATATAGGTAGAACAGGTACCATCCACGCGGAAACGAATGGCGGTTTCCTTGCGATCCGAGTACGGTTCGATATGGATGTCGGACGCTTCGTGCCGGTAGGCTTCGACAATGATCTGATGCGCGAGTCGTACGATCGCGGAATCGTTCTCGTCAATGCCGTCAGAGTCGATGTCGCAAGACTGCTCCTGGTGCGCGTCGTTGACCAGTTCGCCCAACGTGTCCGCAATAGACCCGCTGTCGGTGTCTCCGATCGCGGCGTTGAGGAACTTCGCGATGTCACGCCGCAGGCTCAGGGCATACCGAATCGTCAGGCCCGGGAAGGCGCGTCGGATGTCGTGACCTCTTTCGAGATCATGAGGGTTGTCGATGAGGACGTCCAGGATGTCACCATGCTGCTTTAGCGGGAGCCAGTGATGCTTGCGAAGGTAATCGTGACTGAGATTACTGAGGAGCTGGGGATCAGCCATGGCCCGTCCGTCGTATGGGATATAAGGGCAATCGAAAAACGTGCTCAGTGTCTTGCCGAGCACCGATTTCGGGACTCGGTACTTTTCGATCAACAAACCTTCCAAGTCGGTCCATCCCCCCTGGGACTCCTGAACAGCTTTCACAAGGTCTGCCTGGCGGATGAAGCCCTCGAGGATCAAAGGGTCGTAGGCACGTGGTTCGATGGTTCTGTGGGCAAGCTTCTGCATGGTTGCTATTACGTGGGCTCAGAGAAGGGGAGGGTGTCCGTTTTTTTGGCCCTGCCGCCGGTGGTCACACCTGTCAGTATAGAAGTATTTTCGTCGTTCTCAACGAATATCAAAAAAGAGGTGCAATTCCTCGCGAACCTCTCGGACGCGAGAATCGGCAATGAGCTTGCGGGGGAATGATGTAGCTAGGGGATTGGATTGACGACCTCGAAGATGTTCCACTGACGGGAGTCATTCCGCGATGGCTCGACCCAACAGGCCGGCTCCCAACAGGGCGAGAGTCATGGAGCGGCTTGCTTCCGTTCCGATTTCGATCTGCCACGGTCGGCGTGGATTTGGAGCTTGGCGCGCAGGTCCTCGTCGGCTGTGGCGGCCACAGCGATCACGCCACGAAATCTCGGTGTCGGTTGATTGAAGGTGAAGGATTTCCCGTCCGCATCGCTGATGGCGCCGCCGCTTTCTTCGATGAGCAACACTCCGGCTGCGAGATCCCATTCATTCTCTGGCTCGATAGTCAAGGCGGCCTGGACACGGCCTGCGGCGACCAGGGCCAGGGCGTTGGCGATGGAGTACATGGGGCGGCATCGAATGGTCTCGGCCAGCGTCGACCATCGGCCAGTCCGCAATTCCCATGCATTGACCATGATGACTGGATTGAAGTCATGAGCGGGTGAGAGGGTGACGCGTGTGCCATTGAAGAATAGTCCGCCGCCGCGCACCGCCGTGAAGAGTTCGTCGGTCGAGGGATTCAGGATCGCGGCGACGACCGGTGTGCCTCGTTCAATCAATGCGGCAGAGATGCAGAACTCCGGGATCCGATTCACCAAGGCCTTTGTGCCGTCGATAGGGTCCACAATCCAGACGCGCCTGTTGGTGAGTCGAGCCGGATCGTCGGGAGATTCTTCCGAGAGCCATCCATCCTGTGGGAACTCCCGACGCTGCATCTCATGCAGGATGCGATTGACCTCGTGATCCACGGTCGTGACCGGCGAACGGTCCAATTTCGTCTGCACGTCGAACCCCACCCTGACCAGTTCACGCACCTTTGCGCCGGCGTTCAGGATCGATTCGACTAACGTTGCCAATTCTCGTTCCACGTTAGATGCCTCGAAGAGTAGAACACGAAGAGTAGCAGGTCTCACTGGATCGGCAAAGCGGAAAGACGACGTCCGGCAACCAGTGCTGGCGACCCTCTTGACCATCGCGGAGAACCTGCGTACAAGCAGGGGGTCCTGCGAGGTCTCTACGGATGAAGCTGGTCCAGAAACGATCCAGAAAGACGGGGCTCCCGCCTGGCACCCTTGTCCATATCGGCGAGAAAAAAGCGGACAAGGTCACGATCACGGCTTTCAACTATGCAGGCGATCGCTGCGACGAACGCAAGGATGTGTTGCCCGATGTGCTTGCGCCACCGACCGATGAGTCCGTCACCTGGGTGGATGTCGGGGGCGTCCACAAGATGGATATTCTGGAATCGTTCGGGAAACAGTTTCATCTCCATCCGTTGCTCCTCGAAGACATTGCGAACACCGATCAGCGGCCGAAACTCGATGACTATGAGACCTGCTTGTTCCTGGTGATGAAGATGCTCTCACTCACCGACCGACAGGAGATCGTCGTCGAACAGGTGAGTCTGGTGCTCGGGCCGAACTTTGTTCTGTCCTTCCAGGAAAACGGAGCCGACGTCTTCACTCCGATCCGGGATCGTCTTCGTGGGAATAAGGGACGCCTGAGGCAATCCGGGGCCGATTACCTGCTCTACGCACTGGTCGACGCGATAGTGGATCAATACTTCGCCGTACTGGAGGTGTTAGGCGAGAGGATCGAGGCGCTGCAAGAGCTGGTGGTCAGCGATCCTAAGCCGGAGACGCTACACCAGATTCACGCCCTCAAACGGCAGTTGCTGTTTCTGCGGCGGGCGGTGTGGCCTCTCCGTGAAGCGGCGAACAATCTCTCTCGATCGGAATGTCCGTTCTTGCAGGAATCGACGAAGGTATTCTTCCGTGATGTGTACGATCATGTGGTTCAGATCGTGGATACCATCGAGACGCTTCGCGAAATGGTCTCAGCCTGTCTCGATATCTATCTGTCGACCATCAGCTATCGGTTGAACGCCGTGATGAAGGTTCTGACGATCATTACGACGATTTTCATGCCGTTGACCTTCATCGTCGGCATCTACGGGATGAATTTCGAGCACATGCCGGAACTGAAGTGGGAGTGGGGCTACCCGCTGGTGCTTGGCGTGATGGTGGCAATCGCGATCGCCATGCTGGGATTTTTCAAATTGAAGAAGTGGATTTAGGAGCCTGCCCAACATTGACCGTTCTGCTACGGCGGACGATCCGCGACCATCTGCGTCGTGCTCGGCCCGGAAAAATCCTCAACGTATTCCAGCGAATACGTCTCCGGTTTTTCCGGGCCTGCAGCCTCGCATCTGGTCGCATCTCTTTCGCCTCGTGACGAAGGCAACGTCGGACAGGCTCCTAGCCCGTATGATTTATGAACAGGCCTGCTGCAAGCGCGGACGTTCGGTCGAGGGCTGTAGGCCAGGGGTGGCCAGAAGTAAAGTCTTTCTTCTCGCCTCGCACCCCTCGCCTGACTGCTCGTATGAGTTCGCGAGGAATTGCATGAATAATTCAGGCTAGGGAAGGAGTGAGATGAGACGATGGGTTCTCACCGTCACGAGGGGGGCGCTGGCGCTTGCTGGGCTGCTCCTAGCGGGATATGGCAGTACAGAGGCGTCAGCAGGCGCACAAGGAGTACCGACAGATCTGCCGGGTGTCAGCCAGAATCGAGACAACGCTCTGCCGGCGGCGCAGCGGTTCGTCATCCTACCGGCCTTCACGAACGACGCGGTATTAGATAAAAAAACCGGCTTGGTCTGGGAAAAGTCTCCGGAGACGACGAACGCCAGATGGAGCATGGCTCGACGCACCTGCGTTGAGAAAAGTGTCGGAGGCCAGAAAGGCTGGCGGCTGCCGTCCCTCGAAGAGCTGGCCAGTCTGGTGGATTACTCTGTAGCCCCTCCGAGACTGGCTCTTCCGCCTGGCCATCCGTTTCTGTCTATCCAATCAGCCGTCTATTGGTCGTCGACGAGACCGGGCGAGGATCCCAAGGGCTCATGGGGCGTGCATTTCGGTTTGGGTGGCGGCGCGACCTTCATCAATTGGGCCCACAGCGTGAAAGCCTGGTGTGTTCATGACGGGATAAATGTGGATCAGCATTGAGGCTTCGGCGATTAGGACGAGGTGGCGCTTGCGGTGGTCTGGCGCAGGGGCTGGGGAGGCCATAAGCCGGAGCGGCTCATATCGGACGACATAACCCGCATGATTCACAAACGGTTCTGTTGCAATTGCTCATGTTCAGGCAAGAGGCGCAGGGCTAGAGGCGACGACGAGGCGGGAGTTTATTCACCGACCTCGACGCGATCAACGAAGTAGACGGTCTCTCCGAAGCAATTCGTGGGGATGTAGCGATACTCTTTATAGTGCAGGACCAATCGTTTTCCCATTGCCTGCGAGAGTTGTGACGCCACTTTCTCATCCCAGACAGAAAAGTTCCACAATATCGGGGCCACGCCTGGCACCGTTGTCATAGCCAACTCGCCCTCGTGCGTCTTGCAGATCCAGCCCTTGTTGGAAAATTTCTGAATATAGCCCGCTCGGTTTCCGTCGGAATAGTTGTAGTTGAAGGCGACAAGCAGATAGGCTGCGCCGATGAAGAACAGGAACAGCACGAACAGCTTTATCATCAAGCTTTTCCTAGACTCTGGCGAAGGTCCGTGAATAACCAGGGGGCTTCAGTCTTTCGTCGGGCCTCATAGGAGGTAATGGTCGTCTCGTGCTGCAAGGTCAAGCCGATGGCGTCGAGACCCCGATACAAGCAATCTTTTCTGAAGGGGTCGATATCGAAATGGGAGCAAGTGCCGTTCGGAGTGGTCACAGTCTGGTTTCCGAGGTCCACCGTCAGTTGGTATCCGGGCGTCGTCAGGACGTCTTGCATCATGGCCAGGACTTCGTCAGCCTTCAACACCACGGGTAGCATGCCGTTTTGGAAACAGTTGTTGTAGAAGATGTCGGCAAAGCTCGGTGCAATGATGCAACGGAAGCCTTGGTCGAGAAGCGCCCAGGGGGCGTGTTCACGCGACGATCCGCACCCGAAGTTATCACGCGTCAGGAGAATCGTCGCGCCTTGGAAGCGCGGTTGATTCAAAAAAAACGCCGGGTCCTGCGACCCGTCCTTTTGCTTGCGCCAATCGTAGAACAGTCCTTCGCGGAGCCCGGTCCGCTTGATTGTCTTCAGAAATTGCTTCGGGATGATTTGATCGGTATCGACATTGACACGGTCCAGCGGGGCGACCAGGCCCGTCATAGTGGTAAAGGCTTTCATAGGTCCTCTATTTCCAGGTTCGGATATCGACAAAGTGTCCCTCGACGGCGGCTGCGACGGCCATGGCCGGCGACACGAGATGGGTCCGGCCGCCGGCTCCCTGGCGCCCTTCAAAGTTTCGATTGCTGGTCGAGGCGCAGCGCTCTCCAGGCTGCAGCACGTCGGCATTCATCGCCAGGCACATACTGCAGCCGGCTTCCCGCCACTCGAATCCCGCCTCTTTGAACAATCGGTCAAGCCCTTCCTGTTCGGCCTGCTGTTTCAACAGGCCCGAGCCCGGCACCACCATTGCCCGCACTCCCGTGGCGACGCTCTTGCCCTTGGCCAAGTTGGCCGCAAGGCGGAGGTCTTCGATGCGTGAATTGGTGCAGGATCCGATGAACACCGTATCGATCTTAATATCGGTCATGGGCATGTTCGGGATGAGGCCCATGTATTCCAACGCCCGCGCTGTAGCTTGGCGCTGGTTCTCGTCGGTGATCATACGCGGGTCCGGCACTCGTTGATCGATGCCGGTCACCATCCCGGGACTCGTGCCCCAGCTGACTTGCGGCGCGATGTCCTCGGCCCGCATCGTGACGATCATATCGTATGTCGCGTCTGCATCGGT
>DATHTZ010000731.1:0-5021 GCA_035462675.1 Nitrospiraceae bacterium
GATCTCCTTGCGCGGAATGAGATACAGCTCCTCAATCCCCTGCTCCCGTGGAATCTGACAGACCGGGCGGTGCGCGAAGATGATCAGCAATGGGGTTAGGACCGTACGGGACCAATAGGAAATGGCATAGATGTTAAAGTAGAATCCCTTCGGGAGCAGCATCAGCTCAACCGGCATGTGGGGGACGCCCTCCCAGTCGTATTGGTCGAACAGCGCCAGCGCGATCTTGGTAAACACATTCGTTTGGACCACTCCACCTTTCGCGAGGATACAATCCTTGGCTCGCACCATGAAGGGCTCATCTACGGATACCCCGCTCAACTTCAAGGCGAAATAGGCTTTCACAGAGGCGCTGATCTCCGAGGGCCCTCCGTAGAAAATGGGCCAGCCGCCATCGGGCAATTGCATGGCACGGAGATAGCCAACTGCCTTACGCTCTCGCTCGGGATCGACCCGATCGAGAAACCGACGTAGCAAGAGGTATTCAGAGGTCAGCGTGGTATCCGCTTCGAGCTCTGCAACCCAGTATCCCTCTGAGGCATGCTGTCTGGACAAAAACCAGGCTTGACTGCGCCGGACCGCGTCGTCGAGTGCATCCACTTGACCGACCGAATGACCGGGAGAGCGACGTGTCGCGGTGTCCACTGGCGTCGAAAGCAACGGCTTGTCCGACACCAGACGCAACGGTGGAATGTTGGACGGTTCAGTCGCCAGCTCTAGCTTCTCCGACACGGAGGCAACGAAGCTCTCAGAGAGACGACCCAGAAGCGTTTGAATCAGCTTCATTATATCGGTCTGTGGAACATAGTTTGGTGAGTGGGACAATACGGGTGATTCGCTTTGCCCCCATTACGTAAAATTCGATCTACGAGTGGCACACTCATAGATCTGCCCATTATAGGGCTATATAACAGACACGTTGCTCGAAGGTCAAGAAACCGAAAGACGGAAGTCCTCTGAAGTACGAATGTTTTAGCCGATCAGATCTGCTTAGACCGGCTGCAAGTTTCCCAGTCTCACTGAGAGAATCTTTGAGATGCCCGGCTCTTCCATGGTGACGCCAAACAACGAATCTGCAATGGCCATCGTCTTCTTACTGTGGGTGATCACCATGAACTGCGCGCCCTCGGAAAGTTCACGCAAGACGCCGGTAAAGCGTCCGATGTTCTCTTCATCCAGCGGCGCGTCGATTTCGTCGAGAATACAGAACGGCGTCGGTCTGATCAAGAAACTCGCAAAGAGCAGGGCCATCGCGGTCAAAGTCTTCTCACCACCAGAGAGCATGGTGATACTCTTCAAACGTTTGCCCGGTGGTTGTACCACGATATCGACTCCCGGCTCCTGCGGTCCGACCCCTTCCACCGTCTCATCCGTTTGCGCCTCGACCAGCTGGAGCTCAGCCCGCCCACCGGGGAAGAACTTCACGAACACCTCACTGAATTTCTGCTGGAGCTCGGCAAAGGTACCGGCAAACATGTCTTTCGTCGTGCGGTTGATGCGCTGAATGATTTCCTTGAGCGAGCCGATCGATGTGGAGAGATCTTGTTCCTGCGTCGTCAAGAATCGATACCGTTCATCTAACTCTTGATGTTCATGAATGGCGGCCAAATTGATCGGCCCCAGGCGATCGAGTTTCTCACGAATCTTCTGAAGTTGCTCCCGTAGCGCTCCCTCATCAACTACCGGCGGCTCTGTTGGGATCTGCCCCCCCTCGAGGGATAGCTGGTCGGATATCATCTCCCCGACTCGGGTATCAAGCAGCGTCGAGAGATCGATCTGGTACGTTCCCAAGAGTGTGGATTCGACCGTTCCCAATTGCACTCGTAGTTCCGCCTTCTTGACCTCCACCGCCATGCGGGCTTCACGAAGAGAGGACACCGTGCGACGCACATCCTCCAGTCGGACATCAAGCTGGTGCGCCGCGGCCATATCCCGTGCCTGTGATTCTTGTAGTTCGACCAGCCGAGCCTTTATCTGGCCTGCCGATTCATTGAATTCTCGGCAACGCGCCTCTTGACCCTCACGTTCAATCCGGCTCTGTTCTATCGAGGTCGCGAGCCCCTCGATATGCCGCATCAATGTCTCGATGCGCACAGTGGCGTCTTGCTGCTGTTGCTGAATCCGCTGGAGGTCATGATGACGATGCTCGCGGGTTGTCCGGATTTCCTGTCCGACCAATTGCGCCTCTGTGAATCGCTGTTGGAGCTCCTGCATCCCGTGATCGATCTGCCCCACCCGCTCGCGCACACGACTAAGCCCGGCTTCCTGCCCGGCTTTCTCCGCCATCCACTGTGCAAGCTGGGCTTCGCCGGAGCGCATTTCATGATTGAGCCGCTGCGCTTCTACCGAACCTCGTTGCACGTCACCCATCAAGGTGTCGATTCGTTGAGTGAGATCTCCCAGCACATGCTGGAGTCCGGCTGCGTCTTTCCTCAGCGAGAGTTCCTGCATTTCAGCGTCACGCAACGACTCCCCGAGTTGCCGGTTCTGCTCGCGCAACTCCTGTCCCTGCACCAGCAATCGTTCTCGTCGTTGCTTCCCTTCTTCGACGCATCCCGTCAGCGAGACGCTCTGGGCTTCCAATGTAAGCACCTCTCGGCGACGTTGCAGCACACCTCCCTTCGCACTGGCTTGTCCACCGGTGACCACTCCGGCGGCATCCAGGATCTCTCCGGCACGCGTCACGAGGATGGGCCCGTCGGGAGCCGCACAGGGCTCTTGTTCCCACAGCATCGTGGCATCCCTGAGGGTGTCGACGAACACCATTCGATCGAAGAGATAGTCACGGGCCGCTTCGCGCCCCCCCTCCACTTGGATCACATCGACCGCACGCCCGACCACACCGGGCCGGCCCTCTATCGTAGGCCACCAAGAACGAGATGCCATATCCTGAGGTGTCCAGCGAGGATGCTGCGGGATGAACGTGCCTCGCCCCAGATCCTTCTCTTTGAGAAACTCGATTGCCTCGCAAGCGGCTGTGGGATCATCGACGAACCATCCTCTCACCCGTTCGCCTAACATCGCTTCCACCGCACGGTCCCATCCGGGAGGCACGACCAGCCACTCGGCAATGGCCTCACGAATCCCAGTACAGGCTTTGAGCGCCGTCGATTCTTCGTTGCCGCGCCGCCCATAACCCATCTCTTCTTGCAGCACGCCTTGCAGTGCTCTGAGATGAGAGTCCACTGCGGCCAACTCTTCCGACTGACGAAATACCAGCTGGTCGACTTCGGCTAACTCGACCGACAGGCGGTCGCTCTCCTCCTCGACCGCCTGCTGCCGGCGACGCAAATCGTCCACCAATCGCTCCGCGTCGTGGGAAGCCTGTTGGAGCGTCTGACGTTTGTCTGTTGCCGTGTCATGTTGCAGGCGAAAGTCTTCCCGCTCACGAGCCAGCCGACCTTCACGGTCCGTCGCCTCTTGAATGCGAGCGGCCAATTGCACCAGCGTTTGCTCAGTATTTGCAATCAATACCGCCAGGTTGAGAACGTCCCGACGCCCTCGTTCTTCTTCAGCCAAGGTCGCAGTTCGTTGCTGGACCAGCTCTTTCATCTCCCGGTCGAGCATCGCAAACACCTGCTCCCTCTCTGCACATTCACGCTCGAGCTCAACCAACGCGCCCTCAAGGGCTGCGGCTTCTGCCGCGCCCTGCTGTTGTTCCTGAGTGAGGCGTTCGAGCTCCTGCCCTCCCTGACTCTGCTGCTGCGTATAGAGCTCTCCGCGATTGCGCTCGACTTCCGCAGCCGTCAGCGCCCTCGCCTGTTGCTGTTCAACGTTCGACAGTTCCTCACGCCGCTCCCCGATCGTCTCGTTCGCAAGGGCAGTCGCGAGCTTGATCCGCTCAAGTTCCGCATTCAGACGCGCCAGCTCAGTGGACTGCTCGGCCTCCTGGTCCCGCAATGCCTGCAACTCTGACTCCACCTCCTTGATTGTGGTTCGGAGGACACGGTATTCGTGGCTCAGCAACTGAATCTCCAGCGACTTGGCCTCTTGGTGCAACGTCTGATAAGACCGCGCCTGCCGCGCTTGTCGCTCGAGGGAATTCAACTGCTTTTTCACCTCAGCAATAATATCCCGCACTCGCAAGAGGTTTTGCTGCGTCGCTTCCAACTTGCGCAACGCTTCGGCTTTCTGCTTCTTGTAGCGAACGATGCCGGCGGTTTCTTCGATCAACTCACGCCGATCTTGCGGTGAGGCATTCAGGATCTGATCGATTTGCCCCTGCGCAATGACGGTATGTCCTTTTGTCCCAGCCCTCGTATCCAGCAGGATGCTCCGGACGTCCTTCAACCGGCAGACAGTCTTATTGATGAGATATTCGCTGTCGCCATTACGGTACAGACGGCGCGTGATCATGAGTTCCTGATACTCCGACAGCTGGCTCGAAAGCCCGGACAGGGGATCGACAGTGATCTGATCCAACCCGCTGATCACGAGCGACACTTCAGCCAGGCCGAGAGGTTTCCGCATTTCGGTCCCGTTAAAAATCACATCTTCCATCTTCTCGCTACGCAAAGCCTTCGTACTCTGCTCACCGAGTACCCAAAGAATCGCATCGACGACATTACTTTTCCCACTCCCGTTTGGCCCCACAATGGCGGTGACGCCATCGGGGAATTCGATCCGGGCTTCCGGGAATGACTTAAATCCCGTCATTTCAAGGGATTTCAAATACATCGACAACTCCTTCGATAGCGTGTCTCACAACGATTGAACCCGGCTTACCCATCGGAGATTCTGCTGCAATCGCTCATAAGTCCGGCCTGTTCTCACGACCGTGCAACGAACGTCATGAGTGATGCAGTTACACAGGCCGGACCCCTGGTTTTGTAGCATAGGCCTCGGCGTGAAATCAAAGAAAAACACTGCGGGTGGTAGATATGAGCGGAGAGACCCCCAACATTTTGGGAGCGAAATGTAACGAGGAATGCAGTTATCCCACCTGAGCCCCAACAGACTTATTGGAAGACTCAATGGTGATCAATTCCTTGGGGAGAAGAAACTCCACGTCCTCTTCAATT
>DATHTZ010000732.1:0-2021 GCA_035462675.1 Nitrospiraceae bacterium
CCTCCGGTTTTAACTCACCTGCGGCCTTGTTACATGACGTTTTGATCATCCGCGCCCGTGGGATACTACCCGACTCATGCCTTCTGTTCCGTCTTCGCTCCCATTCTTCGCAACCGGCCAGGTGATCAATCCTGACACGCCTTCCGGCGATCCGACGGGCTGCGTCTGCTGCGCGTAGATCTGCGGCAACTGGTTCGTCCCGAATTTCGAAATATAGAGGAAGACATGCTCCCGCGAGTTCACGCGCACGGCCCAGGGGTGAAAATCGTTCTTGTAGAACTCTTCGCAGAGCTGCATCGCGTCCAGGCAGGAGAGCGTGCTCGGATCGTTCAACGTGTAGTAATAGTCGAGGGGGAGATCGTACTCCTCTTGTTTGTGGATCGTAATGCCGAACTTCTCCGGACTGCGCACCATCGGCGTATGGCGGTAGGCCACGAAGTAGAACAGCTCCATCGAGTGAATCACCGGCTGGTTCTCGAGGACGAACTGGCGGGTTTCCAAGGCTTCATCGAGCGTTTCGCCGGGGAATCCATAGAAGGCCATCACATGGTTCCAAATCCCCGACTTCGCCGCCATATGGAGGTTGCGTTGGATCACGCTCTTCTTGGCATGCTTGTCCATGAGGTTCAGCACTCGCTCGCTCGCCGACTCCATCCCATAATAGAGGGTGCAACAGCCGGCCTTCGCCGCGAGATCCCAGGTCTCCTGGTCTTGGAGCGTTTCTTCAAACCGGATCAACGTCGTCCACTTGATCCCGACCTGCTGATCGACCAGAAGCTGCGATACTTTCTTGAACAGCGCCGGCGGATAGGATTCGTCGGAGAAGAGGAAATGGCGGCACTGATACTTGTCCCGCAGCGCCTTAATCTGTTCGACGACTTGTTGCACCGGCACGCCCCGATACTGATCGAAGTAGCCCTGGCCATGGTCGCAGAACGTGCAGCGGCCCCAATAGCAGCCGCGCGTCGCCAGGTAGGGAATGATCAGCTCCGGCACGAAGTAGCGGTCCAGCGGCAGCCCGTCGAAGTCCGGCAAGGGCAGCGAGGTCGTCTTTTCGGTGTAGACTTCGGAATTCCGGTGAATGCCTGAGGCATCGCGATAGATCAAGTTGGGCACGGATGCGATGGCCCGTTCGCCATTCAATGCCTCGATGAGCCAGAGCAGAGCATGCTCGCCCTCGTAGAGGATCGCCGAGTCGAACACGTCCGTGAAAAACTGCTCGTGCTTTGCGAGATCTTCTTGAAGGCGCGTGATGACGTTACCGCCCACCACCACGTGAATATCCGGGAAGGTCTCCTTGATCATTTTGCAAAATGTCATACCCGCGAGGAGCTGCATCTGCGTGCCGATGGAGATCCCGACGACGTCCGGCTTCTCCTTCGCCACCGCCGGCATGACCAGCTGATTGCAGAGGTCCCGATAAACGTTCACCTGCTCATCGTCCAAACAGGCCAGCACTTCTTTGGATACGCCGGGGCGATAGCCCAGATTGCTTTCCATCGGATAGAAGACGAGCGACGCGGGATAATAGGCTGCGGAAATGTAGGCCATCGCTTCACGGAAGGTATTCAACGCGCCTTCCAGTATCTCGGCCTGGTAAAAGCGCTCGCCACGCACGATCAACTTCGCATCCTCAGCCCGATCGGCCAGATCGAACACATCGACCGTATAGGCCTGCTCCACCGCGGCTTTCTGATCCGCTTCCTGGTCCGTCAGCGTCCCTGCCTTCTCCTTATCTTGGAGCGGCTTCAGCTGCATGCCCAACCGGGCCTTCACCCAGATCAGGAACTCCATGCTGAAGAAGTGATCCCACATCCCGATGTTGATGTCGCGCTGCACGACTTGATGGCCGGCTTGGCGAAGGACGGCAGTCAAAGAGGGCAAGGCGAGATAAGGCGCCGTCGGCACCCACTCAGGCGGAAAGAGCAGCATGACCTTGCTGGTCTTTCTGGCTCCCTGAACCGGAGCCAGCGCATTTATCTGAATGAGTTCACTCATGCCTAATTTATTCCTCTTGTACC
>DATHTZ010000733.1:0-5222 GCA_035462675.1 Nitrospiraceae bacterium
AGTGCCGCTCCAAGCCCAAGCCCTTCCGCTAGTGCGGCTGTATTGCAGTTCATCACCATATTGACGAGGGCTTTGACCTTCGCCGCCTCTCCTGCCTGTCCGATATAGCGAAGATGCGCGCTCAATTTCTCCAAGAGCGGCTTCGCCGACTCAAACACATCTGGGCGCCCGCCGCACATGAGGTAGAGTGTGCCTTGGCGCGCCTGCGTCATGCTGCTGGCCATGCAGGCTTCGAGGCTTCGGCCACCATGTTGCGTCACCAGAGTGTCAACCTCGACATGCACAGTCGGCGAGAGGGTGGCGCAGTTCACGAAGAGCCGGTCCGTGGTGTGGCGGAGAAGACTCTCCGTGCCGGTCGGAGAAAATATCTGACGCATTGCGGCATCATCGGACACGACTGTGAAAATGATACTGGTGAGTTCAGCGACGCGGGCAGGGGATGCAGCGGCTTCACAGCCTAGCTCGGACGCAAGGCCTGTGGCCGTGGCGCGATCTCGATCGTGCACCGCAACGATCATTTCCCCTTGTTCTGTCAAGCGTCGGGCCATGTTGGCCCCCATCCGCCCGACCCCTACGAAGCCGATTCTCGAATCAGACGGTCTCATCACGCGTGCTCCTTCGTTTGTGTTAGCATGCGCTCGCTCGCGGGAGTGTAGCATACCCCTAAGGAATCGATCATGAGGATGTGAGGGAGGTTCGTGGAATGCAGCAACCCATTGTTGGATATCACGTGGATGAATTTGGCGATTGGGTAGCCGATCTGCACTGCGGTCACGGTCAGCACGTGCGCCATCAGCCGCCGATGACGAATCGGCCCTGGGTCCTGACAGAAGAAGGCCGAAGCCAGCATCTCGGAGAGACATTGAACTGCAAAAAATGCGATGAAGCGGGAGGGTAAGTTACTCGATGGTGGTGACGTTCGGGGAAGGTTCAGATTTCATGTCGAGACCTGGCCCTGACCAGGGTTGCAGACGTGAACCTTCGTATCGGTAGCCGCCTGTGACGGGATCGTTGGCCAGTAGCAGCGGGGTGTCGAGGTCGAGCACGTCGAAGCCGCCGAGTCCCAGGACCAGGCTGAAAGAGCAGCTCATCGCGATGCGTGTTTCGACCATCCCTCCGATCATCAGCTTGAGGCCGGCAGCCTTGGTGAAGGAAGCAATGTCTACCGATTCGGCGACGCCGGTCTTCATAATCTTGATGTTGATGTAGTCAGCCGCGCCTCGGGCGACGACCTCTTGCGCGTCCGCAAGCGAGCGAACCGATTCGTCCGCCGCAACGGGAATGCCCGTCTCTCGACGGATTGCCGCCATGCTCTCGAGGTCGTGCCGCACCACCGGCTGCTCAAGCAGCACCATCGTCCCGCCAAATCTCTTTACTCCCTGTGCAAACGTCAGACAGTCCTGGCGCGAGAAGCCCTGATTGCCATCGCCGATGAATGAGATGTCGGGGAGCGCGCGATGCACGGCTTCCAGACGCCGAATGTCGTTCTCGACATCGCTGCCGACCTTCATTTTGAAAAGGCGAAACCCCTTCGCGTACCATCCACGAGCCAGAGCGACGGTCTTGTCGAGATCGGCGATGGGAATGGTAATATCCGTATCCCGCGCTCGCACATCCGCGCCACCCCACAGTTGCCACATTGGGATGTTCGACGCGCGGCAGTAGGCATCGATAACGGCGGTTTCGAGCCCGCAACGTGCCGCTGGATAGGTGAACGCCTGTTCAGATAGCAGGTGCCCAATGTCCTTGTAGCCTGCGGTTGGATGACCAAGGATGGTGTTGCCGAGTTGGTGGAGGGCGATCAGACAGCTCTCGCGAGTTTCTCCTCCAACCTCTGGAAATGGCGCCGCTTCGCCGTAGCCTTGTGTGCCATTGGCCAGCGTGACTCGCAGGAAGACGTTCTCTGCAATCGTTCGTGCGCCGGTGGCGACGACGAAGGGGTCAGTGAGGGGCACATCCACCGCCCAGAATTCCACCTTGCGTATGGTGCTGGAGATATCGTCCATTGGAAAGAAAGGGGCCTGCTTCTCAAGAGACCGAGATACGGCGACAGAACGGGCGCATGAACTCTTGAGTAAGAGGCTTCATCGATAGAAGAAGGCGAAGCGTGCAGGCCGGCTAGATTGGCTCACCCATATCGATCGTTTTCCCAGGGGAACGCGCTGTTCGAGTAGCCCCGCACTTCCCAAAATCCCTTTTCATCCTTCTCCGAGAAGGTCATCTCCTTCACCCACTTGGCGCCTTTCCAGGCATAACGCTTCGGGACAATCACGCGGACCGGGCCTCCGTGTTCCTTCGTGAGGGGCCTGCCGTTCCACTTGTAGGTCAGCAGCACGTTCTGATCGTCACAGGCGTCAAGCGGCAAATTGGTGGTGTAGTCGTCGAACGATTTGAAGAGGACGAATTTCGCCGAAGCCAGCGGCTTCACCACGGACAGAATATGTTTGAAACTTACCCCTTCCCACTCGTTGTCGAACCGGCTCCAGCTCGTCACACAGTGGAAGTCTGATACGTCCTTGAATTGGGGTTGCGCCAAGAATTGCTCCCACGTCCAGGTGACGGGGGTGGTCACGAGCCCGCCGATGGTCAGGCTCCAGTCGGTCAAGAGGACTTCAGGTTTGAATCCCAGATCCAGCACAGGCCAGGTCTCGACGAGATGTTGCCCCGGCGGCAGACGGGCATCTCCTTCGTAAAATACTTCCCGTTCTTCACCGCCACGCCGGGCCTTCGCCCACTGTTCTTTCGTCTTGGTTAATCGATTTGGTTCATCCATAGGTCGGCCTCCCCCTACAGAGTAGGGCAAGAAGGTCTTGTCTTACAAGTACAAGGCTGCAAAATATTGGAGAGATGATGCGGCATAACTTATTATAATACCTAACAATGACCAGACCTGCTACACTTGCGAGAATCCACAACTTGGGAGCGGTATGGGTCGAAATATCTTCAGGCGCGTTGTACTCGGAACGGTCTGCCCCTTAGCCGTACTTGCCGTTACGACCGGGCAGACGATTGCGGCAACAAAACAGGCAAAGGAGTCGGCGTCGGTCGCCGCCTCCGTCAAGTCTGCCAAGCAAGAGCAATATCCGTCGACCCAACGTGCCAAGAAGAGCCCCAGACTCACTGCCACGGAGCACCAATCGGAGGCGGTACAGAAACAGGCCAAGTCGGTACGGACAGAGTTTAAGCCGAAGAGGTCGAAGAACCCTCGACGTGTGAAAGTTCATAAGAAGGAGGCACCGAAAGCCGTCGTGCAGCCAAGAACCGATCTCATGTATCACGGCATGCTGGAAAGTCCCCAGCGCTACGATCCTCGTCGGAATCATCTTGGTGGAGGTGTCCCGAACCCGCACATTCTTGAATTGACCCACGACCATTTTCAAGAACTCGATCGCAACCAGGATGGGACGATCGATCCAGTTGAACGGACATTCGGCCGACCCGATATGGATCGCGATCTCCACGACCGCCAGCCACGATAGCCGCCTCTGCTGCCTCCTCCGGTTCTTTTCATCCAATCACCGTCTCACGTCGTAGGCCAATAGTCAGCAAACATGTGTCTGTGTCAGGGTCTGGTCACTGTAAGATCGTGAGATGCTGGGTGACTGAGAAACAGCGACCCACATTGACAGCCAGAAAAGGAGTCCCCATGATACACGAGCACACCGTCATGACACACGACATGCCATCTACTGAAGCAAAGAGCGGGCTGAATGCCGGGAAAATTGCGGTGGTCCTCGCGATCGGAGTGGCGGTGGCCGCATTTTTCTATTTCGATTTAGGCCGGTTCCTTTCCTTGCAGGCGCTCAAGGACAACCGCGATGATCTCTTGTCGTTTACAGAAACACATGCTGCCGTAGCTGCCGCCTTGTTCGTCTTGGCCTATGTGGCTGTGACGGGGTTCTCGCTCCCCGGCGCCGTCATTCTGACACTGGCCGGCGGATTCCTCTTCGGATTCGTGTGGGGTACGCTGTTCGTCAACTTGGGAGCCACAACAGGCGCGACGCTCGCGTTTCTCTCATCCCGCTACCTGTTGCGCGATTGGGTCGAACGGAAGTTTGGAAAGTGGTTGGGCCCGGTTCAGCAGGGCTTTGCAAACAATGCGTTCAGTTATCTCCTGACACTCCGGCTGATTCCGCTCTTTCCGTTCTTTGTGGTAAATCTGGTATCCGGCCTCACTCGCATGAATGTCGGCACCTACGTCGTGGCGACGGCACTCGGGATTATCCCTGGCTCCTTCGTCTATGCCTATGCGGGTCGGCAATTGGGTACGATCAATTCGTTGAAAGATATAGCGTCTCCCGGCGTGATTGGAGCATTTGTGTTGCTGGGGCTTCTGGCGCTTGTGCCAAACCTGTACAAGAAGTGGTCTGGGAAACCAGCATGACCTGTGATCCCCAGGAAACGTGAGGCGTGAAACGTGAAATGTCGAAGAAACGTGAAATTGACGCGATGGTCTCACAGTCACCAGAGAAGTTCGTTGTGACGAATCAGCATGTAGAGAGTCTCATGCTGCCGAACGACGAGCATAACCGCATGCTCGTTGGCAACGTGCATCCCTCGAACTGGGTCAATCCCCAACCGGCCGGCCGCTACAACATCGTGGTCATTGGGGCTGGAACGGCAGGGTTGATTACGGCCGTGGTTGCTGCGAGTTTGGGGGCCAAAGTGGCCTTGATCGAAAAACATCTGATGGGTGGAGACTGCTTGAATGTTGGCTGTGTGCCATCGAAAGGCATCATTCGCGCGGCAAGGGCCTGGGCCGATTTGCAGAATGCCGAAGAGTTCGGCCTGCATATTCCTCCCGGAGTGAAGTACGACTTTGGCGCTGTGATGGCGCGCATGAGAAGGCTGCGCGCACAAATCAGCCACAACGATTCGGCTCATCGTTATACGAAGTTGGGCGTGGACGTCTACATCGGTAGCGGACGCTTTACCAGCGCCGATACCATTCAGGTCGAAGGACCGGCAGGTAATCGTACCCTCACCTTTGCGAGGGCGGCGATCTGCACAGGAGCACGGGCATCGACGCCTCCGACACCCGGACTAAAAGAGGCGGGCTATCTCACCAATGAAACGGTGTTCTCGCTGACGGAACTTCCGCCGCGCATCGGGGTGATCGGCGCCGGCCCCATCGTTTGCGAGTTGGCGCAGTCGTTTGCCCGCTTCGGGAGCCAGGTCTCCCTCATTGAAACGACTCATGGCATCCTACCGAACGAAGACCG
>DATHTZ010000734.1:0-1757 GCA_035462675.1 Nitrospiraceae bacterium
GGGGTATTCGGTCGTATAGACCGCCTGATCCAGCAAATCTCTATCCACATTTAAGACGAAACCGGTTTTTTTGCACAAGGTCGTGATTTCTTCTTCGATCATGTGACGGCGGCGCTGTGGGTCTGGAATGACCCCCTGACGTTCCAGCCCCTTGAGATAGGACTCGGAATCTCGAATCGTAATCCCTTTCGCACTCCCTAATACGCGATGGCCTTCCGTTCGATTTCCGGCGGTAATCCCGGCAGCTTCGATCGGAAGCGTAGCCCCTCCATACAAGACCACCAGCCACCGTACCGGCCGAGCGAACCGCACACCGGTACTATTCCATTTCATCGCTTTCGGAAAAGAAAGTTTCCCGATCAACTGAGGGAGAAGTTCTTTCAGGACGACGTTGGCAGGCCGTCCCTCCTCCTGCTTCACAGCAAAAAGATATTCGCCTTTCGGGGTGCTGCGAATCTGCAGATCTCGGACCGCGACTCCTTGCCCTGCCGCAAATCCCGTTGCCGCTCTGGTCGGCTGGCCGGCAGGATCGAACGCGACCGCTTTGGAAGGCCCCATCGCTTCCTTGATCATCGAAGCTTGCTTGGTCGCGAGGCCTTCAACCATCAGGGTCAATCGTCGTGGAGTGCCCAGCGTGCGGACTGATTGAAATGCAAGCCGTTGGTCTTTGAACAACTGCTCAGCCGAATCTTTGAGCGCAGCCAGGGCGGGCGGGATGAACTGGTAGGGAAGCTCTTCGACGCCGATCTCAAGCAACAACTCGGCAGCGATTACTGGAGAAGGGCGATTCTCCTTCTTCGCAGAATGAGCGACACGACGAGGTTTCTGATTCTTTGTCATGAATCTTTTTGCGTTCTATGAGCGGCGGGCCACAGCTTTGGAACGAATACGTGATGTTTTCGCTCCACCATGCCCTGTCCCACGATTGAGCAGCGGATGCCCCATTGCCGCCCGCTCTTCGATATATCGTTCTGCGCATTGGCGCGCCAGCGCGCGGACCCTGGCAATATAGCCTGTGCGCTCCGCCACGCTGATCGCCCCTCGGGCATCGAGCAGATTGAAGAGGTGTGAAGACTTGATACAGAACTCGTAGGCCGGGAGCGTCAACCGTTTCTCGCGATTCGCCAGTAGCCGCTTGCATTCCCCTTCAAACGATTGAAACGTGGACATGAGCATCGCAACATCGCCTACTTCAAAATTGTAGGTAGAGAATTGCACTTCCGTTTCGTGATGAATGTCTCTGTACGTGACGGAATCGTTCCAGGCAAGGTCGAAGACGTTGTTCACTTGTTGCAGATACATGGCGATGCGTTCAGTCCCATACGTGATTTCGACGGTAATGGGATTCAGTTCGATTCCGCCGATTTCCTGGAAGTAGGTGAATTGGGTGATCTCCATTCCGTCGAGACGCACCTCCCAACCGAGGCCCCAGGCGCCCAGTGTGGGGGACTCCCAGTCGTCCTGAATGAATCGGATGTCGTGCTGCTTCGGGTCGATCCCCAGTTGAACCAAACTCTCCAAATACAACGCTTGAATGTTGTCCGGCGCCGGCTTCAGAACGACCTGATACTGATAGTAGTGCTGCATGCGATTCGGATTCTCGCCATATCGCCCATCCGTAGGACGTCGGCATGGCTGGGGATAGGCAGCCCGCCAAGGCTCCGGGCCAAGGGAACGGAGGAACGTGGCCGGATGAAACGTGCCCGCCCCCATCTCCAAATCATAGGGCTGATGGATGACGCAGCCTTGCTCGGCCC
>DATHTZ010000735.1:0-2866 GCA_035462675.1 Nitrospiraceae bacterium
CTGAAAAAGTCCGCCAGCTGTGTTCTCAGCTCATCGAAATTCTCAACGTACCCCAGAGGGTACGCCTCCGGTCTCGACTCGCCTGTGGCCTTGCTGGAAGGCCTTTTTGAGCATCCTGCTAGAAGGAAGCGAACAGATTTCTACGGCAGGATTTCCCGCCATGCGTCGGACAGGTCTCGTTTTCTGATGTGTACGAGACGGCGCCAGACAAGAGTCCCAAGGGATCGGAGAAGGGAACGTTGCGGAGTTTCCGTGGAGGCGGCTAGATCGACAGTCTCGGTATCAGCGTGTCTCACGCAGCAGTCCTCAATTGGATGCGGTAGCCGGAAGTCGAAAGGAACTGAGTAGTCGGTTACCTCAACGTGCAGTTGTCTTAAACAAGAAGTAGCCAGTCAATATTAATTTTTAACGAGCCCAAGGAAGGTCTTCGTGAGGCGGCTCGTAAGGGCCTAGGGCTCTTGACGTGAAGCTTACCCCTTCGACCCTATGATGGGTGACCTCTTCCGGTGTGCCAGCGTCCAGATTAAAGAGGACAATGTTATATCCCGGTCCCATTGCGCTGGGATACGCAATGCCATCGAACCCTCCCGTCTTGATCACATCGCATAAGTGTTGGGTTGGTCGGTATAAGGTATCAGCTTCATGTGGCATCACGGGACGCGAGAGCTCTTCTGCGAACCTATTCAATAATCCATGGGCCTCAAGTTGCCAGCTGAGGTTCTCATGGAAGAAAGGGCTGTCAACCAAGTAAGGTTTTCTTAGATCAAGGATTCGAAGTCCTTCTGTAACCCTCATTTTTGCGACGCTAGCTGGTGAGCCCTTCCAAGCTCGCACTTCCGCTAACGCAGTGTCGGTATCACTCGCCATGTAAAGCACCGGTTCCCCGGCCCGATTTGCTCGCTGGGCTGGAGTTTCGTCGGGTAGTGGGGCTCCCATCTCTTCAATGCCAAATCTCTCAGCTCGGCCACGATCCGTATAGATGCGGGCTCTGTACAGTACCGAATCAGCTGGATAGATAGTGCCACGATCTTCGACGGCGAACTGAACCTCATCAAGTCTAGGAAATCCTTCGTCCTCATATTCAAGCTTAGACCCTTCGCTCTCATCGGGGTCAAATCCCGATGAGCTATCAGCTCGTTCCTCCCAAATTTCTTCTAACGTTGAATGATAAGGCTTGCTACTATGAAACAAGCCTCCATAGTTAATGATTAGATCCTTGGGATCAACACCAGCCTCCATGATGGCTTCAACCAAATCACGGCCAAGGCCCTTGTCCACAATTCGATCGCTGAAAATCTCCCAGTCTTCTTGGAGCAGAACGGAAAGGAAGTCACCACTGGAGGAGTCGCTGGGGTGATATAGCTTAACAACTGGCTCAAACAGGTCACCAAGGGAGTTCAATTGCACTACGTACACGTTGCGTGCGCCGCACCAGGAACAGTTTCCCTTTTTGCCTTGCCCCTTGATCCACTCAACAAGCTGTTTGTCGGCGAAACAGCGATGGCAGGCGAAAGAGGGTCGGTATGGGTAATATCGACTAGTCATGACTCACGTGCTGAACAACAATCCATCTATCCCTTTCCCTTTTTGTTTTTCAAGATAGCGGCGGTCTGTTCACTCATTTCTTTGACCAGGAAGCCCATCTTCGGATGCGACGGCTCAAAATCGATCGGCCACTCGTGGTGACGGAGCCGCTCGCTGGCGATGGGGCCGATGGAGGCGACGACCATGTTCTTGAGGGCCGTACGAAAGGACTCTACCTTTCCGTCTTTCTCCAATACCTGCATCACATGATCCACTTGAGCGGCATTGGTGACGAGGAGCACGGGCACCTCTCCAGCGATGACTTTGTCGAGTGCTTGTCGTAGTGGTTCGAGATTTTCCAGAAGTGCCCAGCGGTAGATGGGAACCTGGAAGATCTCGGCTCCGCGCTGTTTCAAGGCTTCCAGCAAATCTGGATTTGACACCCCATACTCCTGCACGGCAACGCGCAATCCCTTCACCGGCCTGTACTCATCCAGTGTAGAGACCAGATCGACCCAGGTGTTCGGCTCTGGCACCGTCAGTGTCGGTTGAAGACCGAATGCCTTGAGGGCTGCGACCGGCTTGGGCCCTCGGGCAACAAGGGCCGTCTGTTTGAGGGCTGTCACAATCGACGTCCAGGGATAGCGGGTTTTGAGGAGATCGAACAGCGCGGTGGTGCCGACACCGGTCAGAAGGATAAGAAGATCGACCCGCTCGGTCGTAAGCTGAATGCCAAACTTCAGCGCCGCGGAGTTGTCATCGAGCGGAATCTCGCGAAGGGCAGGAGTGACAAGCGGGTTTCCACCATGGCGCTCGATGAGTCGGGCGATCTCCACCGCCATGCGACTCTCGAAGGCGGCAACGGTGAGGCCATTGAAACCAACGGTAGCCATGAGGTCTTCGAAGGGAAAATTTAAAAGGTCCAGCGGACTGTTTCTTCAAGATTCGGAAGCGTGAGCATCGTACCATAATTGGCCAGTGCGCGCGGCTAATGTGGATCCTCCGATTTCTTATACCTCTCTTAAAAGGAGTGGCCAAGGCTGCCCTTTACTGCGCGCATCGAACGAGCACCGTTTCACCGTGCGCGTTCTGCGAGCAAGAAGGGCACCTGGCCACTACCTCCCCTGCTGGCGGACGTTTTCAGCATACTGCGAGGGATTTTCAATTGACGGAGCCAAGATGGCTCCCTACTATACGGACACGATTGAGGCTGACTATGAGTGCTCCGCTCCATCGAGGGTTACGCCATGTGGCGCTGCGCGTTACGAATCTTGCGCGTTCTCGCCTATTCTACGAACAGCTGTTGGGGATGAAGGTCGTGTGGGAGCCAGACCTCGATAAC
>DATHTZ010000736.1:0-1569 GCA_035462675.1 Nitrospiraceae bacterium
GCAAGATAGAACTGTGCCGTCATGTCGCCACAGTTCGCCAGGTCTACTTGCTCGCGAAGAGATAGCATCCCACTGTTGGGTGACTTGCTCTGTCCGCTAGGCTCTGGCGAAGCCTGAAGACATCCATTGGTATAGATGACGCCCAAGACCCAGGCCATGGCGGGAGTCCAGGACTTAAAGAAGGATTCGTCGACATCCCGTTGCTCGGGAATGATCGTCGTACCAGGTGATTGAATCTCGGACATCTTTCCCTGCTGCAGCGTGAGATTCCATGCCTCGCTCTGCGTCCTCACGGCATCCCGTACCTGTTTCTTCTATGCCCGTTCTTGTAACTCATACGAGTTTGCACAACGTGCCCGCCCTGATGGAGTATCTTGGCTGCATCTGCCGTCCTGGTTCGCATTCGTCCGGTGGCCGGATTTGGTTCTGCAAGATGACGGGATCGACACGGTGCCCGCATTGCACGCAGCGAAGGGTCTCGAGGTGGTGTGCGCCGGTGTTAATCAAATCATAGCACCACTCGGTCACCAGTAGGCCCGCGCAACGAGCGCAGGAATTCGTGCTGAGCTGCTCGCGCGCGGGAAGGGCCTGAAGGTCATGCCCACTTCCGGTCTGTTTCATCGTGTCACCGCCCGCCGGCTCTATTGGCTCCATTTTCTGGCCCATGGTTCAGCCTCCCGTTGTTGGTTCGAACCGATGTACGTTATCTTCAGAACCTCACTGTGTCCTCAGTCCTCGTATCATTCTAGCTTCAAGACATGATCGAACCATGAACGGAGCGTGAAGAATTCATCATCAAACTTAGTATGGCTTGGAGACAGCCATGGCATGGTCTTGGCTTACAATTCGAAAGGGGAGCATTTTCAATCGGTTTGAATCGTTAAAAGAAAGAAGTTTTATCGAGGCGGTTCTCGAAATTGGCTCCGTTCTCATAGATGCGGGACGATGTCTATCAGGCGAGTCTTGAGACGACGGAAGACGGAGCGGGTCAGCTCTTGGGGTGGATCGAACAAGACAATCACCAGGCCACGCACAGCGCCTTGGGATGCGGTCGCCAGCCGAGTGTTATGCAGAGGGGTTAGTCAGAAACAAGACTGGACCTGTCCAAAATTGGGCAGGGCAGCACGGACGACCTGCGGTTTACGAAATCCAGAAAGTCCAACCTCAGACAACCTAACCCCACAAGAAACCACAGCACAGGATGCTCTCGACATGGGGGCAGATGACGCTGGTTTGTCCTGTCCTGGTAGCACAAGATAACACTCAGGAGAACCCCAAAAAATCCTCGCCTGTTGTTATTGGCGTGAACTGTACCGGCCTGGAGACCGGCGCCTAATACCGCTGACGCTGCGAGCTGTTGCTCCAAATCGCTCCCGGGGCTGCTCAAGGCGCTGTTCTGTGCTGCATGGCATTCAGCTCAGCGGTCAGCCGTTGATTTTCTTCTTCGAGAATCGCGATACGGGCCTCCATATCCTTCAATGTATTGGGGGCCGAAACGGGGGCAGGGCATTTTTCACCCTGTGGTGGTAAATAGCCATAATAGTCCTTAATACACACGTCAGATTTTTT
>DATHTZ010000737.1:0-2956 GCA_035462675.1 Nitrospiraceae bacterium
GTGGACTACACCTCGTGTGAGAAGCACCTGTGCAAGAAAGACTAGCAATCATTGAGAAATTGAGTAAACGAGTTCTTCCTCGCGCTCTGCATTCGTCGACGCTGCTGTACATGATGATTTCGACTCCTGAAAGTAGAGAACGAGTAGAGATAAATGAAATCCCTGGTGACCCAATACCACGCCCTCAACATCAATCACCTCGCCCGAGGGGGCTGGCTGTATCCATTCTCCAAGTATGACTGGGTGTGGCGGATGAACAAAGGAACCCAGGAGACGAATGTAACCATCACGGTCCTCATCGATGCGCTCGAGCTAGTCTTTCCGATGTATGGTGTTGCAGGCGTCCATCAGCGAGTTCAACTGACCTACTCGCTCGGACCTCGAGGCGGGAAGCGTCGCTGGTTTGTCTGTCCCACCTGTCCGCGCCGGGTGGGTGTGCTGTATCACACAAGTGGTCTGCCCTTTCGCTGCCGGACGTGCTGCAAGCTGGCCTATCCCTCCCAGTATCATCACGAGCTCAGCGTTACGGCCGTCAGGCCCGGATGGTCAGTTATCGAGAACAGGACCGTCTCAGCGCGCAGTGTGCAGCGGAGACATGATGATTTCGAGGCGAGGTACCCTGATTTACCCAAGCCATTTTAAGGGGGTAGAGTGAGAAAACGACGGCAGAGATTTGCATAGCCTATCCCTCTCAGAACCGATCACGGGACCAGAGTTACGGTCGTCATTCCCGCTCGTCGCAGCACGCTGATTACTGAATTACTTCAAGGTTGTGGAACTCAATTATAAGAAAACATCCTATTTTCCGTACTGCCGCGTTACTTGATTTTCCTACAAGTTATCGCCCATTCTCCTAGCGGCACAAAACAAATGTTTCTTTTATCATGGACATTCTAGGCCTGATCGGCGACTCCGTCATCCTTTACCGAGGCTGACTTCGGCGGCCTCCGTCATCACCCAACGCGCTTCGGAATGCATAACAAAAAAGGAACGGAATTAGATCACCAAACGAGCGAGAAAGACCAAATCAGCAGCATCAATATCACACGGAGGGTCAGCTATGGGTAAGGTATTGTTTACTTCTCTGCTTCTCATGGCGTTGTGCCTCGCCACATCTGTCTCAGGTTGCGCAACAAGTGATGACCTTCACACGCTCAAACGCGAAGTGCTGCAGTCCTACGTTGACCAGACTGAGTCTTTTGAATCTTATAAAGTGGATACCAAAATCCAGTTCGATGCCCTGAAAAGTGACATCATTAAGGTGGTACAGGACCAGAAAGCGGATTACAACATAAAAATCGAGGGAGTCAGAAGTGGTGTCGCAAAGTTATCACAGGAACTGAATGGCCTCCGAGAAAAAGTAACAGACCTCGATACAAAGTCCAATAGCGTTGTTCAGGAAAGAGAGAAAGTACATGCGGCGCTACAGTCGGCCACCCGTAGGATACTGTTCCTCTTCAAAAAGGAGGAAAGTGAGCTGAAAGATAGACTCCGGTTTCTTCAGGAGGTTATAAAAGAGTATGGGGCCGAAGACGCGGGCAAAAAATGACTCCGGCCACTGCTCAACACTCTCATCTAACAGACAGTTGAGCCCTCACCGAGTTTACGACGCTAGGATTTTCTCTCGCGAACGGCAGCCTGGCCATAAATATCTGCATCGGTGTCTTGCCATACACCAACGGACACTGAGTTGGGTCCAACTGACAGTGGAGGAAGCAACCGTTCCCGTCTGGCCCGTCCCGCTCATCCCGCCTGTCTCGCACGTCTCGCGTCAGCATTTCATGTCCTAGCGAACGGCCTCCATGCTTTCCTCATTCATCGACCGCTCCTGATCGCGTTTAATAGGTTGCTTGGTGGAATCTTTCTTGCCCGTCTCGTGCTTCGCATAGGGAGGAGCGTTGGATGTTGCGCAGCCGGTCGTGGCGAGCAAGAGCGTGGAGAGGACTACCGCCGCCACAATGGACATAGGCCTTCCTTGATCCAATCAGCTACTCGAGACATTTGGCCTCGAACTCAGCCAGGGCATCGTCTTCGACGGTGTAGCTGATCTCGAGGGGGTTGCAGCAGACCTCACAGTCTTCGACGTAGCTGTGACGGTGAACCGAGAGGTCCAGGACCATCGAGATCTCTTCGCCGCAAAAGGGGCAGGTGAAGGAGTGTTCCACGACAGATACGCTACCGCAATATCCTGTTGCATGACAAATAGGGCGGGAAGAACGGGCCCTTATGCTGTATTCAATGTGCGTGTGAACAGCTCCAGCACCATGGAAAGGTTTCGACCATGACCGTTTCCTCGAATCGTTCGTTCTTACGTGCGGAGCAGTTGGCTCTTGCCCTGCCTTGCAATCATTGATTTTTTGCTTTACGTGATTTTCTTTCGAGCGCGCAGAGTTCTTTCTACCGTCGGACGATCATCATAGAGACCTCCTGCGATTCGCTGGACGTAATGGTGTGCAACGTCAAACTCCTCCTTGGATAACCTCTCGCCAATCATCAGTCAACATCGCGCTATGGCTTCTCTGCCTTGGCCCGAAGGGCTTCAAGCATGTCCGTGATGTGGGACCCCAGGAGTGCACGCGCCACGGGACGCTTCGCCGAGGATCCAAATCCGGTGACCTGGTCGGTCGACACACGGCCGAGGTAGGTCACGACCATGCCATCCTTCGTTGGGAGCGCCGCCACCCCTTGCTGCAGACTGTTGTACCCATGGCTGGCGTAGAAGTGTCGATCCACGACGATCAAGGCCTCGCCAATCCGGAAGTGCATGCGGTGAGACAGCATGTAGGTCGGACGCCCAGAGACTTCGACATTCATCCAGAAAAACTGTTCTTCGAACTCCTCGCCTTCCTTGATCTTGGCGGCCGGATAGATAATTGAGCAGCACGTCGGACACGGAGGGGAGGTACTTCGCAAGGAGTATCGACTGTTTCGTGGCAAGGGATAGTTCGTCGCATAC
>DATHTZ010000738.1:0-1970 GCA_035462675.1 Nitrospiraceae bacterium
CCTGGCGGGTCGGGATCTGTAGCGATTACCGGAGAGAATTCTGGAAGATGACCTGGCGGGAACTGCGCCAGGGTAACGTCGAGTCGGTGTTCCAGATTGCAATGGTCGGGCACCACCTGATTACATTTGGCCGCGAGTGCCACACCCGCGACGTGCAGGCCTCTGCCTATTCCGCCCGCGGACGCGAGGAACGCGCTCTGGTGGCCCGGTGACAGGATCGTGCCTTTGAGGAGGGCGGCTCGAACTTGAAAACCCGTCATAACCCGTCAGAAACCCGCATCAAATCAAGTGGGCTTCCACCCGGTCTCGGCTATCTTGGACAGCAGTAGTCCAACTATAAGATCTGCTTCGGCCTACCTCTGCTGAAGCTGAAGGTCGTTTAGAAGGTCCTGTCTATTTGTACGAAGTGGTAGGCCGAGCAGGACTCGAACACAAATCCCGCCTTCGGCATTATGCAGGCTTTTCTTGGTTGCGGTTCGGTAGCGGTTTTGGTGACGATCATGGAGATGTCACAGTCACAGATGATCACAGTAGTAGGAAAGAAATGTTACATGACTTCCACGGGATGGTATCAATTGGTCTCAGCCGAGCATCTTCAGTAGTAATTGTTTGAATAGCTCTTTTAAGGCGAGGGTCCTGGGTTCGAGTCCTAGCGCACTGTCACGGTCGCCGTTTTGATCAGAATACGCATCAAGGACTCGTCCTCGGAACACTTCGGAAGCTTGCGATTGAGTCTTTCCATGATACATGTAAAACAAGCCTTGCATAAATAGAAACCCTACGTGTTCCCGGCGTGTTCATTCCACGGCAAAAAACGCCCCAAATGGGCTCACACCACCCGAATAGAACTAAGTGGTAAAGCCACCGAAAACCCGCTCTAGGAAAGGCATTCAGCCCTACTGACAAGGGTTAATGTGGAAGTACTGGAAAGGCTTACAAAACCGCTGCTCTGCCATTGAGCTACGCCAGCGTGTGAGGAATATCACCCACCACTTACGTGGGCGATGTCAACCGATCGGGAGGGGAGTGTGACCATATTGTGCCCAGCGTGCTCGAGTAATCGGCGTGGCGTCTCCTGGATATCAGACTCGCTCATGATCGCATACCGTCGATAGAGGCTTTCCGTTTTGTGTCCTGAAATCTTCATGGCCACGGATCGAGGCACTCCGGCCCGTTCCATATTTCTGACCGCTGAGCGCTTCCGCTGGCCTCGCGCAGATGTCTGAGATTGTCTCAGGCATTTACGTGGAACTATTTCAGGGACAGGGACTGGTGCATCTCATGTCCATCCTATTAGAGCGTTTGGGGCTAGCCATTCGCCGATGTCCGCACTGCTCTGAGGTCTTTCTCAAGCCCAGAGTTGATGCCACACGCTGTTCTAGGACCTGCCAAGCGAATGCATATGCGCGCCTGACGCGAGAGGGAGTAAGGACGAAAAAGTTACAAGTCGAAAAAAAAGAAGAGCAGAAAAAGCGGGAATGTACGAAAAAGAAATAGATGAATGGAACGCACTGTCGACCGCTCTAGCCGAGAAGAAACTCATCCAGGCTCAAGTCCAGAACCCCTTCAATCGCACCTGATTTGACGGTATGGTGCAGAGACATTGCGATTAAATGTGCACCTAAGATGCCATAAGAAATGGGACGATTAATCCTTTTATAGTCGTACCCGTTGCTGTCAGAAGGGAATCCAATTAAATAGTGACCACGTGTTATGGTCTTGCCGAATGGAGAAAAGTGTGTCGCATGAGAAATATGTTCATAGAATTCCAACACTCCCTTGTCATTTCTGACGACGTGAATAGTCCCGAGATGTCGGCAGAGTGATGCCAATGCTGGACAACCATGGGATCCCCACCCTTCAAGTTCCAGATACGCTGCCATTCGGGCAGCTTCTTCACGATTTCTTGGAGCTCGATTTCCGTCATCGGACAATTTGTTGAATTGTTCCTCAGTGGTCTGACCTGCTGC
>DATHTZ010000739.1:0-1951 GCA_035462675.1 Nitrospiraceae bacterium
GGTTGACGATGAAAGGATTGTCCCTCGTTCATAAACTATTGCCTAGTGACTAGGCTGTGTATCACAGTGACCAGACTTGGGAGGTGGACCCGATCATCATGACGCACTGATCACCAATCTGGAGGGCACATCATGGACAATATTGATGAGAACATGGACCAGTTCCTCGCGGATTTGCGCTGCGCGGCAGAATGCCGCAAATGCACTGCAATTCGCCATCCACGCGCATCAGCGTACCTTTGACCGTTCGTCCAGTCCATGCCGAGGACTCCCTATTCTCAGGCGCGTTTTAATCCAATGTCGCAGCGTTCGTCTTCGGCCATCACATTCCTCTGGTTGAAGGCTTTTTCCTTGGCGGGGCTCTCTTCCTGTCGGCCAACTTGCCAGTTAGGGGAAGCGTAACAGGGCAACTCACCTGTTAAAGCCTGAAAAATCTCAAGGACCGTGAGATTCAGCCTCGCCTTACGCGAGATGCCTACTGGCCGTCTGCTCCACTGGCTCCACTGGATGAACTGGTGCTGTTCGAGCCAGATCCGGAGCCAGCCCTTGTTCCTCCAGGCTTTCCAGTCTTTTTGATAGTGAGCGTTTTCATATCGACTATCTCTGCCGGTCCACCTAGAATTACTGCGCCGGTGGTTTGGCTTTGTGGCTCCTGGCTCGTCTTGTACGATGATTCGGGATGTGGTTTGATGGAGCCGTCCGATCCCACGTCACTGTACGAACCAGCAAGAGTTTTTGATTGACTCTCCAGGCTACTATCAACTTGAGCTGGCCCATGTGGTTCGTAGTCCACTAGAGCACAGCCAGCGAATAAGAGAACCCCACTGAACATCGCCGTATAGACGCACGTTTGTTGGATTATCATAGTGTTCACTCTTTCCTATCTTAACGTCTTCGTCATCGTCGCCGTATCACGTACTTGGGATCAGTTGTATGCAGTTGTGCCTAGCCTGTCTTTTTTTTGAAGTGGGACGAGTCGGAAGTCTCCAAAGCTGTGTCGAGCAATGCTTTCGCGTCCTCAGCCTTAGCCTCAAGTCCTTCAAGTTCAACCCTCAGCGGCCGCAAGTGTCACGCCAAATCATGGCGCGCCGTTTGCGGTCGCGCATCTTGTTCTTCCAGCGACGATGTGCGTTTCGATTTCATGGATTCCGGTTGATGTTCTTCATTGGGTAATCGGTGCACCGAGAGTATCAGTTCCGCATCGGTGATTACATCCAACAAGGCCGCTCGCTCACGGTCAATGCGTCGGACCTTTGGTGCGCGATTGACGAATGCCGACGCGGCAAGGGTTATCAGTTGAAAGGCCTTCACTAACTCATGGTCATTTTTTCGTTTCATAATTGCAAGTGGCGATATTCAATCCGTTGGCATCGGTTTAGAAGATGTCTGGTTGGTCCCTATTGTCCATTGTCAAATGAAATGCAGGACGTAACCACTAGCAAAGCCCCTAGAGACGCCCCGCACCAGCGTTTTGAATTCTGATCCCCTGCATTGAGTCGGCGAAGTCTCGCAAGACACGTAGTCCCATCGCAATCGAGTGGATGAAACCCATTGCAGAGAGAAGGCCAGGGGTACCCCCCAGGTATCCTTCGCTAGATCCTGCCTGTCACTGACTCCCAACCAAGCCACAATTCGTAGGTCCTCAGCATCACGCACCAAGGTGCTTATTGTGCAGTTGGGAATCTGACTTAGCCGCGAAATGTCCCTCCGTAGACAGCAAGTGGATTAGTAAGACCCCCAAATCCCACCCTTAGACGCTACCATCCCACCTCTCACTTCATCCAAAGGAGACCCACATGTCGATACGTAAACAATCTTGGAATGCTATTGCAAAGAAAGTCATCGGCAAGAAAGCTGTTTATCACGGTGGCGACGGTCAATTCGCGTTCGTCACGCCGTGCAGGGAGGTGCATTACTCTCTATGGCCGACAAAGGAGGAGGCGGATAAACG
>DATHTZ010000740.1:0-9106 GCA_035462675.1 Nitrospiraceae bacterium
GCGTGCCCTTCGTCCAGAAACGCTTCGCACCATTTGATCAACTGCTCGTTGATATGGCTAACAATCTGCGTCCCGAGCGCGTCGTCACACCAGTGCGAGAGCGTCAGCGAACGTCCCAACGAGGCTTCGTCGCTCTCCACGAGCGTTCGAATCCGGACACGCAGATCTGGAAAAGTGAGGACGGATGCGAGGCTTGCCGCGACCTTCTCGATCAGGTCATATAAGGGATCGAACAGCTCTGCGTCAAGCGGCTCCACGGTCGGCACACAAAGTCCGTCTGTCAGACAGGCCTTCAAGACATCGCCGTGAGAGACTCTGCGCGACCCTACGGTTATATGGGATTCGTGAAGAAACGGCTCTAACGCCGCATCAAGGTGTTCAATGCTAATTCGGCCCGCCCGCACATACCCTCGACATAGTTCGCCGGGCAGATACCCGTTGCCTCCCATGAATTGCTTGCCGCGGCGGACGGTTTCTTCGAAAGGCAGATACTCGAGACTATGGAGCGGGTTGTGATGCACGAATGTCCGCATCGGCCAGTATTGTGCGATGACTTCGCCTGCGAGGTGGATGACCCCCCGCAGCTCCATCCGTCTGGTTTCGATGTTGATCGAAGAAGTTACTTCTTCCATGCAAACGATCCAGTGATGCCGCTCGTCAGAGACGGAGTCAAGTCAGGCCCCACCAGCCCTGCTGGGATCATCCCTAGCGCGGTGACGATCAGCACGACAATGAGCAGGGCGGCGAACTCCGACTGCTGAAGATCTTTAAAAGTAAGGTCCGATCGCTGCTGGCCGAAGAGCAATCGTTGCACTGCGTCGAGGATGTACCAGGACGTGGCAAGCCATGCGAGTAGAATGAGGAACAATGCGGGAGGGGAAGAGACCCTTGATGTCAGAAGCAAACCCATGAACCCAGCAAATACTCCGAACGGGGGGATGCCCATAATAGCTAATGCCACAAGGGACAACAGCACGGCAAACCGCGGCATGGTGGAGGCCAGTCCGCTGACGGCTTGCGGGTTCACATCGTCGCCGTATCTAGTCCGAATGGCCTGCCATGCAACCAACAGCCCATTCGTACTGAAGGCCACTGCGCCGACAAAGACCGACGCCCAGACCGTTGTGATGCCCGTCGCAGCGGCAAACCACCATAACATTGAGAAAAGCGAGAGGCTGCTATAGGCAAGAAGCAAACGCATGCGGGATTGCGCTAGAGCTTTGACGGCACCGTACAGTGACCCGATCACGGCACAGACCATGACCGTTACCGCCACGGTATTCGGCATGATCGGTGTCACCATGACCAGACCGTGCAAACCGACAGCGGGAAAGAGGACCACAATGAAGGAGGGCAAATTGCCCGGCAATCGTGTCAACGCCGTGAAGTATCCATTGTGAAACGGGACGAGCGGTAATAGGACCGTGCAGGCAAATAAGGAAGCAATGGCAGAAAATGGTGGCTCGACAACGCCCGACGTCAAGGCCGCTACCGTCCCCAGACCATAGACACCAATACCCCACCAGGACATCGGCCAGAGCGCGCTACGATTCCGGGACAAGAGTCCGATGACCAAGCAGAACAACATCACCAATGCCGACTGCCCTAGTATATCGTGGCTCGCAAGGATACCCAACCCGAGACCGAGTAATACCAATGTCATCAGCCAGGCAGATCGATTCGTCTCGATGGTCGGCTGTCCTAGAATTGATACACATGCAGCCAGCGGGAGCAGGTAGAGCAACAAGAAGCCTTCCGGAGGAGCTGCAAGAAAATAGGACAGGACAATGGTGGTGCCTAGACTAACGATCGTGACAATGATCGATGCCTGCTTCAGTTGATCTGGTTGTGACCAGACGGTGAGACAGAGGGGCGCCCCAAGAAGCGGGACACCGGCCAGCAACAGCATGACAACGATCTCGTTCATGGCCGTTGCGACCATCCTTGCGCATGCTTGTCGAATCGGTGGAGCAGTCGTTGCAGGCATTGTCCGGCGCGCTGATAGGCATGCTCCACATACAACCGGTTCATAAATACCACATAGAGCCGAATTCTCACACCGTCCACCCAAACCGGCATCCAAACCGAATGGCCGTGAGCGCGCAGATATAGATACCCCCAGCCAGCGACCGTCAGCAAGGTCGCCACCAGAATGATCAAGTCGAAAAGCCATTTTGGCAAATCCGCTGCTTGGAAGTAAGAGGCGACTTCTTCCGGATTGGGATATAGGAAGGCTGTGAAGGACTCCACGGCAAGCAAATATACCAATACGACGAACAGAAGGGTCAGCAGCATAGCCGCGGAGACTTTCCATGACGCGACGGTGCGCAAGCGTGTCAACGTCAAAATAGCCTGCGACGATGTGATCCAGGTAAAGAAGAGGAGAATTACCGTGCCCTGAGATTCCAGCAATGGGATACGCAGGACCCCATGGGTCACCAGCAGGATGAGGAGCGGAATCACGAGAGTTGTGAGGAGGCCCGTCGACCAGGTGAGTGGAGAAAAATGTTCTTTCTCTTCCCCGTGGTCTGCGTGAGGAAACAGCGGATCCTGGCGTGCCTTGTGGATCACATTGCCACAGTTCAAGAATACGGTGGCCTTGAACAGTCCGTGAGCGATCAGATGGAACACTGCCAGCGCGAACGCGCCCAACCCGCATTCCATGATCATATATCCCATCTGCCCTATGGTGGAAAACCCGAGCGTTTTCTTGATGTCGTTTTGCGTGAGCATCATCGTGGCGCCTAAGATCGCCGTGAGCGTACCTACGACCAAGGCCACATGCAGGGTCGCCGGGCTCAAGCCAAAGAGCGGTGCCAGGCGATTGATCAGAAACCCGCCGGCATTGATTATGCCCGCGTGTAGGAGCGCGTGCACCGGTGTTGGAGCAAAAAGGGATCGGGGAAGCCAGATGAACATGGGAAACTGTGCCGATTTGCTCATCCCTCCGATAAACAGAAGTAGGGTCACTGCGGTCGCGCCACTGATTTCGATCCCGGGTAGCAGAGACACGCTGGCCCTCGATTCGGCTGCCCGTGCAAACAGTTCTTGGAATTCCAAGGTGCCATAAAGAGAATGTGCCAGCGCAATCCCGGCGAGGAACGCCACGTCGCCCACCCGCAAGATCGTAAACGTTCGAAACGCGCCTTCCAATGTCCCTGCGTGCGAGTGATTATGTGCCAACAGATAGAGCAGATAACTCAGAAGTTGCCAAAATAGGAACAGCATCATGAGGTTGGCGCTCGAAACCATACAGAGAAGCACGAAGGTTGCGCCTCCGATCAGCGCAAGGTATCGAGGTTCGTGAGCGTCCTGATACATGTATCGGAGAGAGTAGGTGTAGATGATGCTCCCGACGCCCGAGATCAAGACCATCATAACTGCACTCAGGCGGTCGACATAAAAGCCGATCGGAAATGCTAACGATCCTGCAGATTCCGGATTGTACAATCGAAGGGTAATCGGTCCCTGTGTGGTAACGAGGTAGAGGGCCGCTATAGCGGTGCAGAACGCCGCACCGATCGGAAATGCGGCGATTTTCGCGCGGAGCGGGCGCGTGTCGTCTGGACCAACCGCGATCACACAGGCAGCCAACAATGGGAGCAATGGGATGAGGAAGACAACAAATACGGACATCCTTAACCCTCAAAAAAAATAACCGACCGCTACCCCGATGTGTGATCGGTGCAAGCTTGCAGGTTGTACTGCGACCAGCCTTTCCTTCAGACTGCCGGTCGCCCTACGCCCTCATATGTGAATCGAAATTGGCATCTCCCTGTCCGCACGATGTTCGCAACAATCTGGGACGGGAGGGATCGCCATCTGATCCTTCCGGCAAGATGAATAATATGTTCCGCAGAACGCCGTCAAGCAATTAGACGCGAACGACTTGTCACACGTAATTTACCAGCCGCTTCCCTCGTAGAAATTCTCTCGTATGCCTGCTAATACCACGAGTCCATCTCTCGGGAAAGCCGGGGGCCCGCAAACCATCCGCATATCTTCACCGTAATTTACCTACCGCTTCCCTCGTAGAAATTCTCCCCTATGCCTGCTATTTCAACGAGTTCCTCTCTCGGGAAAGGCGGTATATGTTTTGGCATGAACTCGAGAACGCAAGTAGCGCTCTTCGCATGCAATGAGGTGACGTTCACATTACTGGATATTGTCGAGCAGCAGTTGCGATTGAATAAGATCGACGAAGCACTTGACACGTTGAGCAGAATACCTGACACGGCAGACAGGTCAGCGGCTATGGAAGCCTTCGCCATCAGTCAATTCAGGGCCGGAGACCAGCATGGTGCCCTTCACACTGCTAACCTGATTCCTCATGAAATCAACCGAAACGGTGTCTTGATGCACATGGCCTTCGCACACGCACAATCGGGGCACGTAGATGGCGCGATCGAGACAGCCGATCGCATCAAGGCGCCCTTGCGGCGAGATGCCGTCCTACTCGGGGTCACAGTGATTCGAGGGAGAGCTCATGACATTCCAGGAGCGCTCGCCGCGGCGCGCATGATGGGGAACGAATTGCATCGAGCAAGAGCCTATCAGGAGCTCTCTTGCATGGAGGACGCAGCCGGCTGCACTCGCAGGCCGCCGTGATATGAACATGACGCTCCGTCCGCGCAACCCATGCTCACGCGCTCGATGATGCTCCTTGCTTTCGCGGTGCTATTTACGAGGGTGTCTAAAATATAGGGTGTCTCTAGGATCAATATGCGTAAGTGTTTGCTCCGGCCTATAGTTTTAGTCACAACACGATTGGTCGGATTTCAAGTGTTCTCACGCGCCCACTTATCTGACCGGGCTCTGATTTCTCACACGGTTCCCGAGGTTATGTGATCACCACGAAGACTCAACAGGAACGTCTTCGTTCGAAGGTGATGCATGCGGCCGAGATTCTCCACGAGCAGGGCCCGATCAGCACGTTCATTCACACTAATCCGTTGCACGGGCTGGAGCATCTGCCGTTTGAGCGTGCAGTAGCGGAGGCTGAACATCTGCTGGGTGGTCGCGGCTATCTGACTAACAAGGAGTTCCGCCGCCTGTATCGAAGCGGCCGCATCACGGAGCAAGATGTACGAGACGCGCTGGCAGCCCACAAGCCGGGCGACGAAGAAGTTGAAGTGACCGTCGTCGAAGGTGAACGGATTATCCGTTCGCATGATGTGCTGCTCTTGCATTTGCTCTATGGAATCGAGGCGCTCGACCCGACACATTTGTCCTTCCTCGTCCATCGCGCTCATGCCACGAAACGGTTTCGAGAAGATGTCCCTGAGGCGACGAGGACAATCCTATTACAAAAGGCCAGGACAGATCTTCGGATGGGCATGGCTCGTATCGGTCGAGATTGGACACTCTGTGACTGGGTCTATAAAAAACTGAACCTGAACCTTCCTGGTCATGTGCGCGAGCGCGTCTGCAACGAAATCCGAGCGATTCCGGAAGCTTCGCCGGACTCAAAAGAAGTAGACCGGTGGTTTGCTTCGCTTGAAATTCCACACGACCGCCGTGAGGGTTACCTGCGGTGCATTGATCGACACAGCGGCATAATGTCACCAGAGCATCGTGACACCTTCCACGTCCATTGGCTGAAAATCGAACACGAATGTCTCCACCGGCTCGTACCCCGTCATCTCGGGATGGCAGGAACTTTTCCCGGGCTTGCTTCAGGATGCGAGCACGACCTCGAGGCTTATGCAGTGACTCGATTGTGGCACGAGGCGCTCGCAGCGCGAGGGCTGAATGATCCGGCGTCTCTCACGAATCCCGATACGTTGGCCGCTGAAGACCCCTTTGTTTCACGGCGGGAGGCTTTACATCGTCGTATTGTGGCGGTCGAAGAGGACCGCGGCTTGTCGCTCCCACTCATCGAGGCTCTGCGCGCCTCGATTGAAGAAGAGGTGCGTGTCGTCACCCGGCGCCGCCAGCAACGCAGCGCGATCCTGTTGGGTCTTTGCCGGATCGCCGGACCGGTGGATCCCAACCAGATGCCCCCCCTTACCCTCACTGAAGCGGCCCAGGCCCGACTTCGGGTACGGCTTCCGGGCGGGATCGGCTATTCCACTGGTCTGATGCGTCTCGCCGCCGAAGTGCACTTCCATAAGGGATTCGAATGGGAGGCCTGGGATGACGTGTTGGCTCGGCCGCTATTCGTCGGGGCCTCGCCCGTCAATGACGGGCCGTGGCGGGTGTTTCTGCGCGACGAACTTCGCGTGCTGGTTACAGAGGACGTCCGACACGCTTTGCAAGAGAAGTTCTCCCTGCCGCGGCTTGATCCGCAAGCCGAAGCGCGTCGCCGGCTGATCCTTGACGGCCTGAAAGACGACGGCTTGGCGCTGATCGCTTGGGAAACCCTACAGGACGATATCGAGCACTGGGGTGGCCTGGATACGCTGGGCAACTTGGATCCGCTTGTCGAGGAACAACTGTGTCGCATCGTGCTCGATGGCCTCCGGATGACGGAACTGACCCGGCTCGCCTATGACGCGCTTCGACAATTGATCGAAGGGCGCGGTCGCAGCGTAACGTGCCAGCAGCTCCTGGCCGACCTCCATCGTGTCGATCCGAAGCAACAGCTGATCAAACATGCTCATGATGATTTAACGGCTACCCTGCGCGGCTTAGGCCGCGACCTCACGCTCATCGACCTCCTGCATGAATTGACCGACTTCGACATTACCGAGAAGGTGAACCGCTACATGATCAAGTGGTGTGGGGCATTCCTTGACGAGGGGATCGCCGGCTTGCCAATGCCCGGACGAGAGCAGGGATTCTATCGTGCCTGGAAGGCCCTTGCCGCCGGGGAGCTCGCCTTGGTGTTGGGGGAAATTGACGGGTGGAACGCGGCGGTCCGGGCCTTACCCGACCGAGCAGACGATAGCTTAATTCAGACGCTGGACTCCTTGCAGATTGACGATGCTCTCCAGACCAACTACCTGAGGCGGCGACTCCTCCAGCTTCCGGGGTGGGCGGCACTGATCAAGTGGCGCGAACACCATCCGCTGCATCCCCACCAACAACGTCACCACATTGACCTGGTCGAATTCCTAGCCGTCCGTCTCTTTTGCGAATCCCTGTTGATCAAGCAGGTTTGTCGTCGTATCTGGGGGGTCGACGGAACGGTGCAAAGCCTCCACCATCTTCATCACGATCATCCCTGTGAGTTCTTCGTCCGGCGTGAATTCTCCCGGGGCGGGTTATCGGACTTCCTCGCAACCCGTACCCGCGCGCTCTTGTACGTCAATCCGCACACCGATCGGGACGAATGGGTTCAACTCGCCGAAATGATCTGGGTCTATCGTGAGGCCACGGCCCCGGGTCACGATCCGGTTCACACGGTGTGTCGGAACGCCTGGCGGCTGTTTCATCTGGCCCAGCTCCTCGGGCTATCCGCCGCGGAGATTCAGGCCCTCAGCGTGAGTGATACCGATCGATTGATGGCCCTACTCGATAAATCCCCATCTTCAGCTCATGGACCAATCTGGCAACGAGCATTTGAAGGGCATTACCAGCAGGAGCTGTTGAAGCATCTCGGTCAGAATACGCATAAGATCATTTGGCACGACAGTCGACTTCGAGCGCAGCTGGTCTTTTGTGTCGACGAACGAGAAGAGAGCATCCGTCGGCACTTCGAAGCGCAGGATCGGGACTACGAGACGTTCGGCACAGCTGGCTTCTTCGGTGTGGTGATGAATTATACCGGTCTCTCCGACCATGGCAGCACGCCGCTCTGCCCTATCGTCGTGACCCCCAGCCACCAGGTGCACGAAATCCCGACGCAGGATCACGTGAAACTCCGAACCCGGTCGGCCCACCGCATGAAGTGGCTAGTTATCCTGGAGCAGCTGTTTGTCCTGCTCAAAGGTAACGTGGTGACGTCCTACCTCGTCATCGATGTGACGGCCGCCCTGATGGGGCTCGTCTTACTGGGGAAGACACTCCTGCCGAGACAGTTCGCGCATGTCGTTGACCGGCTTCATCATTGGTTCGCCCCCCCGGTCAAGACCACCCTCATGCTCGATGCGCCGCATGCCCCAGCCGCCTCCCAACTCCCGGCGCAGCCGCTGGGCTTTTCGGTGGAGCAACAAATCCACATCGTGGAGAGACAGTTGCGCGTGATCGGCCTCACCAGAGAGTTTGCCCGTCTCATCGTCTTTGTCGGCCATGGGTCGACGAGCCAGAACAACCCGCACGAATCGGCTTATGATTGCGGCGCCTGCGGCGGCAAGCACGGCGGTCCCAACGCCCGCGCCCTCGCTTCCATGGCGAATAAGCCAGAAGTGCGCTTCGCGTTGCGCGAGCGCGGGATCGATATTCCGGGCGATACGTACTTCATCGGGGCGATGCATAACACTGCCTCAGATGGCATGACCTATTTTGAAACCGAACGGATTCCGGCGTCCCATCACGTGGAGTTTTTCCGACTCGTCCGAGACCTGGATGAAGCCCGCGCCCTCAATGCCAAGGAACGGTGTCGGCTCCTGCCACTGGCCCCGAAAGACGCATCACCCTCTCGCGCGCTTCGTCATATGGAACGACGGTCTGTCGATTTCACTCAGGTGCATCCGGAATGGGGTCATGCGACGAATGCGTCGGCCGTGATTGGCAGACGGGGGTTAACCAAGGGGCTCCTCATGGACCGTCGCGCCTTCTTGCACTCCTACGATCCTTGCGACGATCCGGACGGCACGATCCTAGAAGGCATTATGACGGCAGTCGGACCGGTCATCGCCGGCATTGGACTGGAATACTATTTCTCTCGGGTTGACAACAAACGCTACGGGAGCGGGAGCAAAATCCTGCATAATGTGAGCGGGCTCGTGGGTGTGATGGCTGGAAAAGAGAGCGATCTTCGCACCGGCCTGCCGTTTCAAATGGTCTGGGTGCATGAACCAATGCGCGTGACCTTCGTCATCGAGGGCCTTCCTACCATTGTCCGCCACATCGTGCAAAAACACCGTCCGCTCCAGAAACTCTTCGACAATAGGTGGCTGCACCTGATCGTCTTGGACATCCGGACCGGCCAGTTTGTTCGCTACGAGCCGCAGGAAGAATGGGCATCTGTGTCAACGCAGCAGTCTGCTATTTCCACATAGCT
>DATHTZ010000741.1:0-2955 GCA_035462675.1 Nitrospiraceae bacterium
TGGGGCCTTAGAAGGTGGAGCAGGAGGCGCGGCCTGGGCCACACCAAATGTTCCCCATCCCACCAGCATACTGAATATAGCTAATAAGAGCTGTCGCATTTTCATAGAGCCTTCCTTTTAGGGTTTCAAGTGTTTCATTTGTATTGACGCATGGCGTTCCAGGGTCAGTGCGTCGGGTGGACGTGAAGCTCCGACCTCATCCCGAACGTGGCATGAGGAAGGATGTGACAATGAAACATCCACCGACCTAAGGCTCCCAGGTCCGACACCAGATCGGAGTTCTTGCGATCGTCCAAGGAGACCCGGAACGTGAGGGTGTAATTCCCAGGCACATCCACGATGTCCCGAAACTCCTTAGGGAAGTTGTATGACGGTCCGGTTATTCCTGTTCGTGGGGTCAGCTTGATCGGCTGCACCGAAAACCCGTGCAAATGAAACGGATGGTGCGCCCCCGTCGTATTGGTCATCGTCAGCTCCAGCGTATGGGCGATGATTGCATGACGGGCTGATTCCAGGTAAAAAGGATTGCCGCTGCCGAAGTTGCCCATACCATCTGCGCCAAAGCCTGTGAACTCACGCGGCATCGGGATACCCTCAACCGACGGTTCAAAAGCACCGGTGTTGGTAGTGAACGTAAACTTGATGTCCTTATCCAGCGACCCTGCTTCTCCGGCGTCAAGGACAAGATCAGTCAATGGTCCACCGAGAACCTTGACCATCGCTTGCGATCCGGAACTCGCCAGCAGCGCCTTACCGCTCGCGATGTTGTACTGAGGGGCCGCATGACCGGCCACCTTCAGATGCATCACCGGCACCGTCGGCAGCCACGAGTATGTGGCTTCCACTCGCTGGTAATCCTCGGTCCAGAGTGTGAGCACGGAGTTTTGGGCGGCGTTACCCGGAATATTCGCCACCACATCCGCACGACTTGCAGGCGGGAGCAGAATCTCGCCGCGCCCATAATTCGTAACAAACTGATTGGCAGTGCCCCCCTCAAGAATCGCGTTGTTGAGCAGCCCTCCTTCTCCACCGATTCGAACAAGGTCGATTTGCTTCCCAGAGTTGTCCGTCAAAAGAAGGCGAACGTAGCGGACCGGTGAGGGATTCACGATCTGCAACCGCAGCCCCTGAGCTGCCTGGACCGGAAGTGTCGACGCCCCAGCCGCAAGCGCGCCTGGCGCCGCAGGCGTTCCCGCCCTCGCACCAACATTGACGCCGTTGGTCAGGACCGTAAACCCTTCACTCATACGACCAGTCAACCCGGGAGATTGAATGTTCGGAATGTCTCCGGCACCGAATGGACTCGGTTTTAACCCTCCATTTGCATCAAGCGGGTCAGTGTCGCAGAGGATGAGCGGGGACTGAGTCAACGGATGATTTTGGTAGTTGATCGCCCACGAGTGAATGCCACTGACGTGCGGCAGCACCGTGTCATCAAATGTGGCCGGGTTGGTCCCAGGAGTACCGCATACCGTGATGTCGCTGAGCACCAGCGTCTTGGTTTGCGCTGCCGAAGGGATCACGCCGTTCCCGATGAGGGCTGCCTCATACCCCTGATTATCTTCAATAATGATCGACCCGTAGAGTCCTTTGGCCACTTGGTTGGTCGACGAGTGGTGATGCGGGTGGTACCAGAAGATCCCCGGCCGTTTTACGATGAACTTGTAGTCGAATGTACCCCCTGCTGGAGGCACTGCAGCCTGTGTCAGTTCCGAGCCGTCACTGTGATTGTTCAACTCGATGCCATGCCAGTGAATACCCGACACATTAGCCTCTGGATTCAAACTTGAGGGATTGAGGTTATTCACATAATGCACGATGACCTGGTCTCCCACCTTGAGCCGAAACTCCGGACCCGGTATGCCAGGCGGTGTACAATTGGTTAAGGCAGCATCCGAACAGCTCTTAAATGTCATCGCGTTCGTCGTCACCCCATTGCCATTGCCAATATCGACAGTCGCCTCGTCTGCCACAATCCAGGTCTCGATGCCATTGCTGGGATTACTATCCTTGTCGAGCACCTGCGGAACTACATACGGCCCGACTCCAGTCGTGGCCTGCGCCAACTGGTTGCCGGACACACACAGCATGAGTCCCAAGACCCCGACGAGGTATGTTTTCCACCTATTGACGTTCACGACTTTCGCAGAATTGCCCGGTAAAACTTGCGCCATGGTACATCTCCCTTGTGCTATTACAAACTGTTGCTGACAGGAACCACCCGGCCTCCACTTCGTCACTCTTCATAAGACTACAGGTGCGTCTCTGAAGGATTGAATCGCTAGGCACCTCCTTTCGCTTCATGCTTCCTACTTATCCGGTATCACGGAATCACAAGAACTCATGGACCAATCCTACCAACACAGGGCTAGACGAATTCCCTCGTGTGTGTGCTGTGAGACCTCCTTTCTTCGGCCTTTGTGTGGGGCCGGCGATCAATCCATCAGTCAATGGGGCAACGGATCAATGGTGTCACAACAGCTCCGTGCCCCTTCTACTCCACTAACTTCGCCTCCTTTTCCTCTCTTCTCTCCCTCGGCTCGCCTCGCCCAGTCCTGCTCGATCAATTGCTGCGCCCGCGCCCGGACTCGTTCGTCCATATCCTCAAAGGCCAGGATCAACGGATCGACCGCCCCAAGGAGAGCAGACTTCGCCCAGGCCCCGAGGGCCCTGAGCCGGACGAGTACACTCGTCGATGTGAGTTTTTGGACCATAGCGTCTGGCACAACCAAGCCCGCCACGAGATGTCCCGGTTCGGAAGATGGGACAGGCATCGAACTGTCCACTCCCGGGACCATCCCTATTCCTGATGCAAAGCCTGCACCATTGATCGAGGCAAGAGGCACTGGGCTCGCTGCCGACGTGAATTGGTCGTTGCATGGTGACAAACCCTGCGCGGACAGGGAGGGCCCGTCCACACGTGCACTCGGCCCAAATCTCGGTGCGTTGTCAGAC
>DATHTZ010000742.1:0-2415 GCA_035462675.1 Nitrospiraceae bacterium
CTGCGATGTTCTGTTCGGTGAGAACCCCAGAACCGCGCAGCTTTTTAAAAATCTTCTCGAATTTTTCGCTGAGAGAATCCAGCATAGCGCCACAAAGAAAAAGGCAATCGAAGCCTAACCCGGATCTCCGATCGCCTCGAAAATTCTAGCAAAAGACCATCGAGGAGTCTAAAGGACGCGGGAAGATGAAGTCAAGAGACAGGGAGATGTACATTTTATTGACATGTCTTAGACCTTTCGCTATGGTCCAAATGGTCCTACCATCGTTTCCCTGAGACTCCACAGAGAGTGATGAGAGTTGCGAGGCGGTTGCCGTGAGAAAATCTTACTGGGTTCTGCTCATTTTCGTTCTCATTGGTGGACTGTTGGGTGGGGTACTGGGAGAAATCCTCCGGGTGATGGCCCCACATGGCACCATCCAAACGATCTTCGCTACCAATTTTACCCCAGGCGTCAACCCTCCGTTCACCATCGATTTGATCCTCCTCAAGCTTACCCTAGGCTTCGAACTAAAAATAAACCTCCTTAGCCTCCTTGGGATGTTTCTGGGCATCTATCTGTACAAAAACGTGTAGCAGCTTTCTAGCAGGATGCTGAAAAATCCCGCCAGCTTCGTTCTCGACTCATCGAAATCCTCAACGTACCCCACACGGAGAACAAGCTGTCTTGGCAGCTTGGGGTGGGTGGGTGAGAAATGATACGCTTCAGGTTTCGATTCGCCTGCGGCCTTGCTGAACGGCCTTTTTGAGCATCCTGCGAAGATAATGTCCTTTTGCCTAGGACAGACACCCCTCTGAGGTGCTGACATACTGGAATGATTGTTTGGGTAACGGGCTAGATTTCCGACTTCAACTCTAATTCCTTTAGCTTCAACGCTCGAATCCGATTTCGTAATGCCGCAGCGCGTTCAAATTCTAACTCTTTGGCTGCGGCTTTCATTTCAGTTTCCAACCGTTTGATGATTTGTTCGGTTGCTTCTTCCGCTCTATAGACGGCCGTCGACTCGGCGACCAAATCCAGTTGCACATCGTCTGCCTCCGTCGTGGCGTATTCGAGTGACAGGATATCCTTCTTAATACTCGTGGGCACGATACCGTGCCTCACATTATAGTCAGCCTGAATCGTGCGTCGACGGCCGGTCTCGGCGAGCGCCATGCGCATTGAGTCGGTTACGATATCGCCATAAAAAATTACGTGCCCCCGTACATTCCTTGCTGCCCGCCCAGCCGTCTGGATCAGCGACCGGTAGGACCGAAGATAGCCTTCCTTATCCGCATCGAGAATCGCCACCAAGGTCACCTCGGGAAGATCCAGCCCTTCGCGCAGGAGATTAATCCCCACCAACACATCGAACACCCCGCGCCGAAGATCGCGTATGATTTCAGCCCGCTCCAACGTCTTGATGTCGGAATGCAGATACCGCACCTTGATACCAAGATCGTGGTAGTACTCGCTCAAGTCTTCCGCCATGCGTTTGGTCAAGGTGGTGATCAGTACACGCCCTCCCTGTGCCGTTTCGGTCCGCACTTCGGCGAGGAGGTGATCCACCTGCCCTTTAGCCGGGTGCACATCGATGACTGGATCCATCAGACCGGTCGGGCGAAGAATCTGCTCAACCACCTCCCCTGCCGCGTGCCCCAACTCATAGGAGCCTGGCGTTGCTGAAACGTACACCGCCTGATTGAGACAACGCTCGAATTCCGTGAACATGAGCGGCCGGTTATCGATCGCCGACGGCAACCGGAATCCATACTCGACCAATGTGCGCTTCCGCGAATAGTCACCCTCGTACATCCCACCCACTTGGGGAATCGTCGCATGGGATTCGTCGACGATCAGCAAGAAATCTTTGGGAAAATAGTCGATGAGTGTCGGCGGCTGCTCGCCGGGTGCACGGCCGCTGAGATGCCGCGAGTAGTTCTCGATGCCATGGCAGTACCCCATCGCCCGAATCATTTCCAGGTCGAACTTGGTGCGCTGCGCGATCCGCTGGGCTTCCACGAGCTGATTCTGCTTCTTGAAATAGGCGACGCGCTCGTCCAATTCTTCTTCGATGCCGGTAATCGCCCGTTCATACCGGTCCGGCGCAATGAGATAGTGCGTGTTCGGATAGACCGCGACTTTCGGAAGCTTCCTGATCGACTTTCCCGTGAGCGGATCGATTTCGTGAATCGCATCGACCATGTCGCCGAACAACTCAATCCGCACGGACACTGCATCGTTCGAAGCTGGAAAAATCTCGATCACGTCGCCGCGGGCGCGAAAGGTGCCTCGGTGGAAATCCATGTCGTTGCGGGCATATTGAATCTCGACCAGCTTCGCCAAGATCTTCTCCCGCCTGATCTCCATCCCCTCTTCGAGGAAGACCACCATCTCGTGATAGACCTCCGGCGACCCCAGGCCATAAATACAGGA
>DATHTZ010000743.1:0-3768 GCA_035462675.1 Nitrospiraceae bacterium
GGATTTGGTAGGACCGGGGCTGCTTCGAGAGTTACCGAAGGAGCCGTTTGGAGGACAGTATCGGTATGAGCCTTCGACTAGGGTTGTTCGGAGTAGCGAAGTGACCGAACGCATGCGGATCACGGTTCGCAGACGAGGCGAGTAGCAGTCATGACGGTTGGGAAGGTGCCGCGATGGGAGAGAAATCTTGAGTAGCCGTAAAGGAAACTGGTGAAACCGGCGCAGGTACGTGATGAGTATTGTAACGGGTAGAGGATTCTTGTCTTGTTCCGAATTCACAATAACTTGAACATTCTCTTGAGGTTGCTATGATCGAGCCAATGAGAGTTCCTCGTGAGGGAGATCAACCTGCAGGTTTGGACTTTCCGACCATGGCGGCATTTCCTGCGGACGGCTACGTGTATTGAGCAGGTGAGCAATGGACGCAATAGTCGTTGATAGATTGACCAAAACGTACAAGCCGGTGTGGCCTTGGCTGAAGGAAACAACGGTGCTTTCCGATGTTTCCTTGTCGGTTGGGCAGGGGGAGATATTCGGATTCTTAGGGCACAATGGCGCAGGCAAGACGACCACGATGAAAATTCTACTGGGCCTGCTCGGGGCCACAGGTGGTCGCATTGAACTCTTGGGTGCGCCTGCTACGGATGTGGCTGTTCACGCCCGCATTGGATATCTGCCGGAATCTCCCTACTTTTATGATTATCTCACAGCAGAAGAGTTCCTGTGTTTTTATGGAAGACTTGCCGGGTTGTCTCGTGAGACTGTGCGGCAGCGGACGCCTCAATTACTGGAGTGTGTGGGCTTAACGGAGGCTCGGGACAGGCAGCTCCGAAAGTTTTCCAAGGGGATGCTCCAACGAATCGGCCTTGCCCAGGCCATCATCCATGATCCTGAACTTGTGATTCTCGATGAGCCCATGTCCGGTCTCGATCCCATCGGTCGCAAGGAAGTCAGAGATTTAATTCTGAGTCTTCGAGATCAGGGCAAGACCATCTTCTTTAGCACGCATATCGTATCCGATGTCGAGATGATCTGTGACCGAGTGGGTATTTTGGCGAAAGGCAGGATGTTGGCCTCAGGCCGTATCGAAGATCTCGTCAACGAGCACGAGGCTCAGTCCGTCGAGGTAATCTGTGACGGGGTAGTCGGCGATGATCTCGCTGCCATCAAGCGCAAGGCGACTCGGATCTTGCAGCGAGGGGTGCGTTGTTTGATGATCCTTCCTGGGCAGGATCATTTGGAGGAGGTGCTCGCGATCCTTCGTGATGCAGGAGGCAAGCTTGTCTCCGTCATTCCCCACAAGGGTTCACTGGAAGAGATTTTTCTTTCACAGACCAACCGGAAGGTGTGACATGCAGAGCCTTGTGGTCGTGGCCGGCAATACGTTCAGAGAAACGATCCGGGATAAGATTCTTTACAACCTCGTCTTTTTCGCGGTGATGCTTATAGGCGTGTCGGTCCTGCTGGGCACCCTCACGATTGGAGAACAGTCGCGCATCATCAACGACCTTGGGTTAGCCGCTATTAATCTGGTTGCCGTGATCATTGCGATTTTTGTCGGCATTGGGCTCGTGACCAAAGAGATTGAGCGGCGCACGGTCTATACGATTCTGGCAAGGCCTATTACCAGAGTGCAGTTCATCTTGGGCAAGTATCTTGGATTAGGATTCATTGTCGCCGTCAATATTGCGATCATGTTTGCCATGTTCCTGGCGACTATCTGGCTCAGTGGCAATGCCATCTACGGTTCCCTGTTTCAAGCGGTTGGACTCATCCTTGTGGAAACGCTGCTGGTGATGGCGATTGCCATGTTCTTCTCGACATTTAGCTCTTCGACTCTCAGCGCGACAATGACGCTTGGCCTCTATGTTATTGGGCATCTGACGAGTGATCTCAAGGGCATTGCGGAGAAGAGTCACAACCAGCTGACTGAAGCCGTGCTGACTGCGTTGTATTACGTGTGCCCAAATCTTGAGCTGTTGAATATTAAAGGACAGGCAGCAGTCGGCCTGCAGGTCTCTCTTACTTATCAGTCTTTGGCGACTATCTACGGATTACTGTACGCAAGCCTTTTGCTAGTCGCAGCCTGTGTCATCTTTCAGCGGCGTGATTTTTGAAACGGCGCGTTTCCCTCACGCGAAAGCACCAACAATCGTGGCAAGTAATCTTACGGTGAGCGATAGAAGTAAGCTCGTCCTGGCGAGTCTGGAGGGGGACTGCCTTCGCACTATCATCTAGTTCAAGGATTTAGAGGTGAGTCTCGATCAACAGGGCCTAATGTGTTCGGGTTGCATGGTTACCAAGTTTAGTATTTCGATTGCTGTATATCTGGATCCTGATGCCCTCTTGATCGATGATGCCCTGATGGTGGGCAATCTTCATTTCCAGACACAATGCCGGGAATAGATCAAGTGGTTTAACAGCTGCAAGACCGCGATTGCGCTCGTGTCCCACTCTACGGGTGACATACGACAGTTGTGTGATTGGGTGCTGTGGGTAGACGGTAGGAGATTAGTTGGCCAAGGAGTCCTGGGTGTACATCGTACCGTTTGTGCAGGTGGCTTCGCGTACGAAGACCGGAGTCACTGGCGAGCGAGCAAGTGGGACATGTCGTTGGACTCGCCGTAGTAGACCTTCGGATAAGTGCAAAGCGCAGTCTGTGTAATTAGATGTAGTACGGGAAGAAGAATATGCGATCGGAGCCTCAGCGTCCCATGTCGACTCTGATGTCTTATCAAGGGAGGGAGGGCGCAGACGAACTTGCCCAAGTACCTTCAAGAATTCGAACCATCTGGGCATCCTCAGAAGATGCCGACATCGCTAGTCGAATGCGGAATGCACCACTGGGTCGGCTCTATAGAGATCGTTTGAAGCAATATGTGGTTGTGCGCGGTGTCGCTCGGTGGATCTGGTGGAATCTCTTTCCTCTCTATGTTCGCCTTTCTGTCCTGATGAAGAGGAGGTATCCGCTAGCCACTCTGCGCGAGTATGCCGACATTAGCGGAACACCGACTTGCAAAGTGGTGGATGCGGAGTCTGTCGCAACGGCCCAGCCGAAGGTATTCCCGATTTGCGATCAAGCCTATGTGGTTGCGGCACAGGGCCGATACACGTTTCCGGAGATCTTCGTTGCGACTATGAAGAATGCAATCACATTGGGAGGGACGAATTTTATTGTGGCAGACGGCAAAGTCGTCTGCCATGACCTATATGATTTTGAGCATGATTATACTGCCGAAGAACTACACGGCCGTGCACTGATATCCCCCAAGTCCAGGCACGTGAGACTGGTATTCCGCGACAAGAAGCCGGACACGACTCCGGTCGCTGCGACCTTTGTTGACGCCTGTGCACCAAACTATGCGCACTGGATGACGGAAGTATTGCCTCGCGTGGCGCTGTTTTGTACCGAAGAACGGTTCAAGAGCGTACCCATTCTGGTCAATGATGGTTTACATCCTAACATTATGGAGTCCCTGTTTCTGGTGGCAGGAGCAAACCGTGAAGTCATCACACTCCCAACTGGGAAAGCCTTGGCTGTTGATGAACTGTATCTCACATCGGTTGCCGGATACGTCCCGTTCGAGCGACGAATCAAGGAAGGCTCCGGTCATTCTCACGGGATCTTCAGCTTACGGGGGCTGGAGCTAGTCCGCGAACGTCTCGCGAAGGTCACCCGGGAAATGGATACAGGGAGTTTTCCTGAAAAGGTATTCATCCGCCGCAACTCGGGCGTAAGAAAGGTTACCAATGCGGCGGAGATCGAAC
>DATHTZ010000744.1:0-5793 GCA_035462675.1 Nitrospiraceae bacterium
GGGTGGAGGACAGACCTGGCGCTTCAGACCGTATTGGATGGGACACCGCTGCACGTCGCCAGGAAACAGAATGTGAATCCGTTGCGGCTCTGGGCCCTGGTGGAATGTGTGAACAAAAAGAACGTGAACGGCAAAACCCACATCAACGGCGTGAAAAACGGGAACGGCGCCCCGGCCTTCGCACATATCAACGGTACGCGTCTACCGGAACACGCCAGCGGACAAGCGCTGGGGTAGCAGACGATTGAAAAAGCTCGGCAACTTCGTTCTCGCATCGTTCAGATCCTCAACGTGCCCCAGAAGGCACTCCTCAGCTCTTCACTCGCTGCAGCCTTGCTGAACGGCCTTTGTGAACAGCCTGCTCGTCTTCCTGTTTTCGCCTAGCTTCCGTTTACTACCCCTCACCCCCGTTGCTGTTCGAAAGACTTCCAATTCTGCCATTCCCCGCCTGGAATAATCGTATTGCCTACTAAGCACTGGCCGGAAAACCGCTGGGCGATTACGTCAGCTAAGAGCGAGAGGACCTGACCGATGCGGCGATCCTGCACCCCACGAATCCGCAGCACCATGCCGAACCCTGGCCCATCGAGCGGTCCGTACAACATACAATGAACCCCTGTGACATTCGCTGATCCCTGCATCGAAGCCGGATGCAGATCCCCTTCCCACTGAATAGAAGGATGACGCCCGGACGACGAAGGAGTGGCTCGCCAAGTACAGGGAACACCCGCCACATCCAGTTCCGCCAAAAGCCATGTGACCGTCGGCCAGTCAGGCATCCCACTTTGAAACGTCCATTGAGCCACCTGTTCCAGCGACAAGGGTTCGAGACTCGGCGCCGCCACTTCCTCCAGCTGCGCCTCTTCACATACCACATAGAGTTCGCCCTGCGGATCGAACCAGAAGCGGAGTTGCCCGTCGTTCAACTCCGCTTGGATCACCCCCAGTGTCGAACAATCAGCTCCGTCCTGTTCAAACATCGAGAAATCCGTCACACCGGTCATCGTGAGTTTCGCGACGCGAGCCATCTGATGAATGCGATAGCGGATCACGACCGTGACCGTAGTTCCCGCCGGTACCTCGCGGCCAGACGCTTCGTCCAGCAGCCGTCGCTTCGACACCTGCACATCCGTCACATAACCGCCTCGAAACCCGCCGGTATGGCCCAGCAGCCAGCGCACATCTTCGATATTCACCACATGATATTTCATAGCATACACGCTCGATGACTCTGACAGATCATGATAGGCAGCCAGCCTACATGATTTTGATCTCTTCTGCCGCAATCGCCAGTGTTCAGGCAAGAGACGCCAGAGGCTCACCCGCATTGTTCATGACAGTTTATTGAGAAATTGCTGAGCCGCGTCGTAAGACCGACGCGCTTAGCCCTGAGGTCTCGAATGTACTCGTGCGGTACGTTGAGGGTCTGAGAAACGAGCCCGTTAGCCAAAACTCGTCGTGAAACATTTCAGCGATACAACAGAATCGCAGATGAATTATACGGCCTAGTAGGTGACCAGAGGGAGTGTCTTCCCTCTCGCCCCTCACTTGGCTTCTATCCAATTTCGTGACGAACCGTCATGAATGGTGAGGGCTAGAACATCGGCTGTTGCTGCTTAAGCCCTTCCACCTGACGCACTAACTCTTCGACGCGATCTTGCAGGCGGGCGTTGTCGAGCCGAAGCATGTCCAGGCGATCCAAAAGCTGCTCTCGCTGAATCTCCGTCCACTCCAGCGTTCGCTTCAACCCCTCTAGTTCCAGCTGAATCTGCTGTCGTTCCTCGGTCATGACTGACATGTGTCTTCCACATTCCCTACAAGAAGAAATTCCGGGGCAGTATAATTCCAGAACAGACAGATGTCCATACCAACTCTCGAAAAATTGTTCGAGGAAACAAAAAATCTGAGCCTGAACCATTTTTTCTTGATAGCTGACATACTTTTGGCTTGACAAACGTCAAAGACAGTCCTCGCTCCGGCATCTTCATCTCAACCACCTTCCCATCGGATGACGCGGCATTGTTCACCGTCACCTGATATCCTTTGTCCTACATACGCTTGGCGAACGTCGATAGATCGCGCATCTCACTTAGCCCGCATGATTCATAAACACTTCTGCAACAATCGCCGATCAGCTGCGACGACGAGCCTCGCAACGCGGCTCAGCGATTTCGCCACGAACTGTCATGAATCATGCGGGCTAGATCGGGAATTTTTCGTTTTAGACTTTAGACCTCCAAGCATCCCCGTGACGAGACACGAGGAACCACTCTGCGTCCGCAAGGAATCCGACTGTCGATGAATACAAGGACAACCCCGTCAATCAGAATTAATTATGGAGGTCGTGATGAATGTCATGGCCCTTCATCAAAACAATTCCTGAAATCTTCATCTTCTTTCGAATCGTGCGTTCTAGCTCGGATTATTTATGGGTGCCGTCGCGAAACGTTCGAGCCCGAAGCCTGCCTGGGCTTCTCGCGAGCAAAGCCGGCGTAGGCGTACTGGCAGTCCGTCGAGGAGGGCGAATGAAAAACCCACGCCGAGCGGGAGGGTCAGGCGACATAGCAGGTGTTTATGAGTAGTCTGGACTAGATTTCGTACCTCCCATCCATGTTCGTCAAGCTTGAAAATGACATCCGCTCCTCGGTAAAGTCTGAGACCAGAGTGTCCCCTGAGGCGTCAATGCGCGCAGTCTGTCTGAAACATGTTCCCTTTGAAGGGCCCGGAGCCTTTGCGACGGCGCTGACTGCGCGTGGCGTAAGCCTGGAACGGTATCTCGTGCCACAAGACGGATTACCCAAAGATGCAGGGGATCTCTTGATCGTGATGGGCGGGCCAATGTCGGTGAATGATCCGGACTCCTGGATTGCCGAAGAGACGGAATTCATTCGATCCGCGATCCAGGCCGACAAGCCTGTCATCGGCGTATGCCTTGGCAGCCAGTTCATGGCGAAATCGTTGGGCGCTACCATACGTCCGGGCAAGGCGCTGGAGATCGGCATGACACCGGTCAGAATGACGACCGAGGCAAAACAGGACCCTCTGTTCAGTACGCTGCCAGAGACATTCGAGGTCTTCGAGTGGCATGGCGAAGTATTCGATCTCCCCAAAGACTGTGTGTCCCTAGCCGGCTCCGACATCGCCCCCCTACAAGCCTTCCGCTATGGTGCTCGGGCCTATGGACTTCTGTTTCATTTGGAAATGGAAGAGAGCGGCATGGAATCATTATGTCGAGAATGTGCGCCGGACCTGACGAACGCACGCTTGACCACGCAACAGGTCAAAACAAAAGCCCTTCCTCATCTCCCACAACTCCATCAGATCGCCGATCGTCTCATCGGCCATTTGCTTGATTCTGCACGTTGATTACCGCCTCGATCCTGAAGTAGCCTAGGGGCGGCGTCGTGCCCTCAATGGGGGTCATTCTAAAAAAGGAGCACTCTGCACCATGGCCGGTTTTCCAATTGAAGTCGCAACCAGAATTAAAACACTTCCTCCCTATCTGTTTGCCGCCATCGACAAGATGAAGCAAGCCGCGATAGCGCGGGGAGTCGATATCATCAACCTCGGCATCGGCGATCCGGATTTGCCGACACCGGCTCCGATTATCGAGAGCCTGGCTCTGGCCGCCAAAGACCCGAAGCACCACCAATATCCTTCGTATGAGGGCATGCTGTCGTTCCGGAAAGCCGTCGCCGATTGGTACAAGCGGCGGTTCAATGTGACCCTCGATCCGGCCGATGAAGTCCTGACGCTGATCGGCTCGAAGGAAGGCATCGGGCATATTCCGCTCGCATTCGTCGATCCAGGCGATGTCGTGCTCGTCCCGAGCCCCGGCTATCCGGTCTACCCTGTTGGAACCAGTTTCGCCGGAGGCGTCCCGCACCTCATGCCGCTCACAAAGCAGAACGGCTTCTTACCAGACTTGAAGGCGATTCCTACGGACGTGGCGAAAAAGGCGAAGCTGATGTTCCTGAATTCTCCGAACAACCCGACGTCGGTCATCATGAACAGAGATTACTTTAAGCGAGTGGTGGAGTTCGCCCAGGAGAACCAGGTCATCGTCTGCCACGATGCAGCCTATTCGGAGATTTTCTACGACGGCAAGCCCCCGGCGAGCTTTATGGAAGTCGATGGCGCAAAAGACGTGGGGATCGAGTTCCACTCGCTGTCGAAGACGTACAACATGACCGGCTGGCGCATCGGTTTTGCCGTCGGAAACAAACAGGTTCTCGCGGGGCTCGGCAAAGTGAAAAGCAACCTCGATTCCGGCTGTTTCCAGGCCATTCAGGAAGCCGGGATCACCGCGCTCAGCCTGGATGATTCCGTGACGGATGGCTTGCGTAAGATCTATCAAGAACGGCGCGATACGCTTGTCCCGGGTCTTCAACAACTCGGGCTTGAAGTCGATCCCCCACCGGCTGCCTTCTATATCTGGGTCACGGTCCCGAAGGGGTACACCTCTGCTTCATTCACCGCGCATCTGCTGGAGAAGACTGGGATCGTGACGACGCCTGGCAACGGCTTCGGGGCGCCGGGCGAAGGGTATATCAGGATGACCGTCTGTACCTCGAAAGAGCGATTGGCGGAGGCGGTGGAACGGATCAAACGCGCTGGGTTTTAGCGCGAATGTTAAATGATGAATGTTGAATTATTTTGTGACCTATCCAATTCAAAATTCACCATTTAAAATTCAAAATTGGCGAGCACTATGAGCCGCGAGATCGTCTTCATCGGATTTGGTTCGAATGTCGGCGATCGTGTCGACTTCTGCGACCGTGCGGTGACGTTGCTGAGCCTGCTACCACACTCACAAGTCATGGGGGTGTCGTTGCTGTATGAAACCGAGCCTGTGAACGATCATGCGCAACCTGGCGATGGCTGGTTCCTGAACGGGGTCGTACAGCTTGAAACGGATGTCACGCCGAACAGCCTCCTGGCTATACTCCGTGAGATTGAGCGCTCGCTCGGCCGAGATGAGGAAAACCGGTCAGGTCCCAGGACCATCGATCTAGATATCTTGTTCTACGGCCAACGGATTATCAACGAACCGGAACTCATGGTGCCGCATCTTCGCATGCACCATCGCCGGTTCGTCCTCATGCCGTTGAGCGAACTCGACCCGCTCTTCGTGCATCCGTTACTCCAGCGCACAATCAGCCAATTACTCTCTGAGGCCGGAAAGCAGCCGGAAGTCCGCCTTCTGTTTCCCCAGCCCTCGACCCGCTATGGGTCTCGCCCTGCTTACAGCCCGCCGCCAGGCTCATGAAGATTATACGCACCGTACCCTCCATGACTACGTGGAGCGAACGATTACGCCGGGAAGGTGTGACCATCGGATTCGTGCCCACCATGGGTGCGCTGCATGATGGCCATCGCTCTCTCATTCGAGCCGCACGATTACAATGCGATGCGCTCGTCGTGAGTATTTTTGTGAACCCAACACAGTTCAGCCCAACCGAAGACCTATCCAAGTATCCTCGTCCGATTGCCCGCGATCGTGCACTGTGCCGCGAGGAAGGGGTAGATATCTGTTTTGAGCCCACTGTCAGAGGCATGTATCCCGAAGGCTTTCAAACGACCGTGACGGTGCCGGCGCTCGCACGCCGATGGGAAGGAGCGGCCCGGCCTCATCACTTTACCGGGGTCGCCACGGTCGTAACGAAACTCTTCGGAATCGTGCGACCCCATCTCGCCTTGTTCGGCCAGAAAGATTACCAACAAGCTGCGCTGGTTCAGCAGCTTGTCAACGATCTCAATCTCGGTGTGACGATTCAGATACGCCAGACAGTA
>DATHTZ010000745.1:0-3897 GCA_035462675.1 Nitrospiraceae bacterium
GGGTCAATCCCAAGGACCTCATCAAGACCTTTCGCAACAGCTATCATCCCCGCATCGCCGTCACCGTGGACATGATCGCCACCGGCACCGACATCAAGCCCGTCGAGATCGTCGTCTTCATGCGCGCGGTCAAATCTCGCACCTTCTTCGAACAGATGAAGGGCCGAGGTGTCCGTGTCATCAAGCCGGATGATCTGAAGGCCGTTACCCCCGATGCCACGAGTAAAGACCACTTCGTCATCGTCGATACCGTCGGTGTCTGCGAGCAAGACAAGACCGATGCGCGACCAATGGAGAAAAAACCCAGCGTCGCCTTTGAAAAGCTGCTCCAAGCCGTGGCCCTAGGGAACACGGAAGAAGACGTGCTCACCAGCATTGCAGGACGGCTGGCTCGTATGGAGCACCGCATCACGAAGGAAGATGAACAAGCCATCAGCAAAGTCAGCGGGGGTTTCACGCTCAAAGATCTCAGCCGTGGTCTCGTGGAAGCGGTCAATCCAGATCGACAGGAGGAGCGAGCAACGCAGCAATTCGGCACAAGCAAACCGACTGAGCAGCAGATTCAGCAGGTCGCCACTGCGTTGATTCAAGAAGCAGCCAAGCCGTTTCATGATCCAAAATTCCGAGAACTTCTCATCGAGATCAAAAAGAAGAACGAACTCACCATCGACCATGTCAGTCGGGATCAAGTGATCGAAGCAGGCTTCAGCGCAGACGCCCTGGCGCGTGCCCGCACCATCGTGCAGTCCTTCGAGCAGTTCATCACACAGCACAAAGACGAGATCACCGCCCTGCAAGTGCTCTACAGCAAGCCCTATAAACAGCGGCTGAAGTTCGAGGACATCAAGGATCTGGCCGACGCCATCGAAAAGCCGCCCTATCTCTGGAACGAATCACAACTCTGGCAGGCCTACGCCGCGCTGGAGAAATCCAAAGTCAAAGGCGCGAGCAGCAAGCGCATCCTCACAGACCTCGTCTCCCTCGTCCGCTTCGCCACGCATCAGGACAACGAGTTGGTACCATTTCCTGAGAAGGTCAACACCAACTTCAACGCGTGGCTGGGGGAGCAAGAGAGCAGGAAGAAGAGGTTCACCGACGAACAGCGTCACTGGCTGGAAATGATCCGCGACCATGTCGCCGCAAATCTTCTGGTTGAGCCGGACGATTTCGAGTACGCGCCTTTTGCGCAAGAGGGTGGGTTGGGGAAGGTACATCGGTTGTTTCCAGAGGGCCTTCAGACCATAATAGAAGCCTTGAATATGGCCCTGGTGGCCTAGTCTAGAGTGGAGGAGGAATGCGGCCATGAAAGCTGACGCGAAAAAGATTCTGGAAGAGGCCATGCATTTGGAGCCGAGTACTCGTGCCTTTATTGCCGAGACACTTTTGGAAAGCCTCGATTTCGAGGAGGACTTTGAGATTTCACCGGCGTGGCGGGATGAGATTCAGCGCCGTTGCGAGCAGATAGACCGTGGGGAAACCGAGCTGGTTGACTCCGATACCGTGATGGCTGAACTTCGGAAGAAGCACGCCTGATGAAACTTCGGTGGCATCGGGAAGCCCACTTTGAGGCCGGAGCTGCAGCAAGGTTCTACGCGGAAAGACAGCCGGGCCTCGACCGGCGGTTTCTCGACATTCTGGAAGATGCCCTCCACAGAGTTCGCCGTCATCCAGAGTGTACCCAACGGTCGCAGGCGATGTCCACAAGTGCAAGCTCCCCCGCTTCCCATACGGGATTATCTATCGAACGAAGCCAGAAGCCATTGAGATTCTCGCGGTCATGCACCTCAAGCGAGAACCAGGGTACTGGAAGGCGCGATCAGGCTAAGTCTACGTTCCTTAGACCTCTGTCTGGGTTCGACCACGTAACCGCGAATCTTGTAGTTGAGCCAGACGACTTCGAGTATGCGCCGTTTGTTCAAGAAAGTGGACTTGGGAAAGTGCATCGGCTTTTCGGCACAGAGTTGAATAGGCTCATTGATGAATTGAACGGGTCGTTAGCAGCGTGAGTAAGAACACCGAAAACACACTTGCTGAAGAAACTGTTTCAACAATAGATGATCGGAGACGTTTCTACGCCGAACGACTTCGTACTGAAATCCCTGCTAACTGGGACATCCAAAATGTCGGCGATCTTTGCAGCATAAGAACCGGCAAGCTAGATGTTAATCAAGCGGATGAGGGGGGAAAGTATCCATTTTTCACCTGCGCTGAGAAGATCTACAGGATCAACACCCATGCCTTTGACGCGGAAGCTGTCCTCGTTGCCGGAAACGGGTTTTTCAACGTCAAGTATTACAAAGGCAAGTTCAACGCGTATCAACGCACATACGTGCTTTCAGATATCAAGACCCATGCGAAATTTCTCTATTACTACATTGATTATAGGCTTCGCGATATTACTGGTGAGAGTCGCGGGTCGACAATTAGCTATATTAGGCTTGGTGATTTGCGTGATTATCCAGTAGCAGTCGCGCCACCGGATCAACAAAAGAACATTGTCGGCGAGATCGAAAAGCAATTCTCCCGCCTCGACGAAGCCGTCGCCAACCTCAAGCGAGTCAAGGCCAACCTCAAACGCTACAAAGCTTCCGTCCTCAAAGCCGCCGTCGAAGGAAAGTTGACCGAAGACTGGCGCAAGCAGCATCCGAACGTCGAATCAGCCAGCAAATTCCTCGAACTCATACTCGCCGAACGACGGGAGAAATGGTGCGGTAAAGGGAAATACGAAGAGCCATCTGCTCCCGAAATCACCGCCTTGTCCTCACTGCCGAAAGGTTGGATGTGGGCATTAGTGGAACAGCTTTCACTGCTTGTTCAGTAGGGTTCGTCGTCAAAAACCCACGAGGAAGCGATAGGTGTTTCCGTTCTGAGGATGGGAAATATCGAAGATGGCAGGTTACGACTCGACTCGTTGAAGTACTTGCCGAAGAATCATGACGAGTTTCCACAACTCTTCCTTCGGGAAGGCGATATCCTTTTTAACCGAACGAACAGTGCTGAACTCGTTGGCAAAACGGCAGTGTACAAGGGCAAGCCAGACCCCTGCTCATTTGCCTCTTATCTCATTCGAGTTCGTCTCATGCAAGGTTGCGCTCCTGATTTCTTGGCCTATTTCATCAATTCAGTGTTTGGTCGGGCATGGATCGGACAAGTAGTTAGCCAACAGGTCGGTCAAGCAAATGTAAATGGTACAAAGCTCCAGGCTTTGGCAATTCCAGTACCGCCCCTTGACGAACAGGGACAGATCGTTGCCGAAGTCGAGCGCCGCCTGTCCGTCATCGACGAACTCGAAGCCACCGTCGAGGCCAACCTCCAGGACCCCGTGAAACTCCGGCGGTTGATTGTGGATCTGATCGACAAGGAAGACTGGTCCACGATGAGTGCCGATGTGAAAGGGGATGCCTACGAGGGCTTACTGGAGAAGAACGCGCAGGACACCAAGTCCGGTGCGGGCCAGTACTTTACCCCACGGCCGCTGATTGCGGCGATGGTTGAGGCCATCGCTCCAAAGTCAGGCGAGACTATCTGTGACCCCGCCTGCGGAACAGGCGGATTTTTTCTGGCCGCACACGACTACATCGTGAAGCACTATCCCAACCTGACCAAGGACGAAAAGCGTCAGCTCAAGCAGGGCACGTTCAAGGCGTGGGAATTGGTCCAAAGCACGGCACGGCTCTGCGCGATGAACATGATGCTCCACGGGATCGGGACCGACAAAGATCTGCCCATCGTTGTGGCCGACTCCCTGGCGGCTGATCCTGGGGATCGGTTCGACATCGTGATGACCAATCCGCCCTTTGGGAAGAAGAGCAGCACCACGATCGTGGGCGAAGAGGGGCAGGTCTCCAAGGAACGGGACATCGTCGAACGTGATGACTTTTGGGCGACGACCTCCAA
>DATHTZ010000746.1:0-3190 GCA_035462675.1 Nitrospiraceae bacterium
AGAGGCCCACTCAGCAACTTGAGGACCTCGTTGATGAGATCGGACAATGCAAATTGGGTCAACGCAAGCTCGCGAGTCCTCGCATACTCCACAATCTGATTCACGATTCGATCCATTCGTTTGGTCTCGTGGAAAATCACATCGATCTCCGCACGCCTCGGATCGGACCGCTCGAACTCGTCCAATAACAGCGATGCCGTCGAGCCGATCCCGACCAAGGGATTCCTGAGCTCATGCGCAATGCCGGCCGCCATCTGCCCCAACGTCGACAACTTCTCGGTTCGGCTTACCCGTAATTGCAGGGCATGGAGTGCTGTGATGTCGATATTGAATCCTACATAGATCGGATCGGGGCTGTCGAAATCCGAGATCGGCACGCGACGGCTCAAGATCGTCAACACGCCGCCGTCGGCATGGACAAACCGGAAGATCAGTTCGCACTGTCGGCTTGCCGCGACGGCCCGTGAAAAGTCCGACAACACACGATCGACATCTTCAGGATGAATTCGTGCGCGGAAGGCGGCGGGATCGACCTGTTCGTCAGGATCGAGCCCGGCCAAGATTTGATTATGTCGATTGCTGAACGTAACCTGCATCCCCTTCGTCGTAAAGATGCCGATCGGAGCGTGATCCACCAGACCGCGGTATCTGGATTCGGAGGCAGATAACTCCCGATTGAGTGTCCGGAGCGACGTCTCGGACTTTACCACTTGATCGAAATGTTCCTGAACCTGCCGGCTCATTTCTCGCATCACCCTGGTCAGTCCTCCGATTTCATCTTTCCGATCCAATACAGGGATGGTAGGACAAAGCCTGCCGGATGACTCGGCAACGGCCTTCGACAGGTTCACAAGAGGGACTGCAATCGATCGGGCAATCAGATAGAGCGCGCAGACGATAAGCCCAAACGTGAATAGCCCCCCGCCTAAAATGGCAAGAAGTGTCGATGTGCGGTCTAGGTTCATTTGAGCGAACTCATCCAGCGCGCTTTTCTCCTCGAATGTATCGAGTTTCGCCATCCAAGTCCGAAGGTCCGACATCAGCGCCCTTCCTTGCCCTTCCCTGATATACTGAAGCACGACCGACTTTCGGCCAGATTGAATATCTTTGATGAGTCCTTCCTTCTCTTCAATGATCCGGCTCACGAGGGCTTCAGCGTCCCTAAAATGCTGCTGCTGGTTTCCTGAAAGTCGCGCGTTCAGATCCTGCCCGACCCCGCGAATGTTTTCGAGCGCCTCCTGATACGGTTTGAGATCGCGAACATCTTCGGTCAACACATATCCCCGAAAACCGGTCTCCAAATCGACCGCCAGCCGCATGTATTGGGCTGCAGCCTTTTCGGTAAGATAGAGATTGTTCAGCCGCTCTTCATCCTGCGAAAAGGTTTGCAGATTGATGTAGGTCACGATGCTGACGAGGATGAGGGAGGCGAGAGGGATCGTGGAGATGAACAGTAACTTGTGATGAATTGGAATATTATTGAACAGGCCGGCAATATGCTTGTACATGGAGGCTCCGCCGCACTCTTATGAATGCCTAGGATTTAGATCCACCCATTGTCACACATCGCTCTGCTATGTCCCGGTTCTGGCACGATCACTCTCGCGATCAAGGGGCCGAAGTCATGGGAAAGAGATGTGGCCTTCCGTCACTGAACAGTCCAGCCTCGGCTTCTGGTTCTAGCCGTCGGACAGTACGTGGTCCATTTCACGAATGACCCTGAAGCGCCGGCAAGACTCCATGTTCGTACCGGAAACGAGCAGGCTTGAATCATTGTGATGAGATGATCACTTTCAGAATCTGCGCCACATCGCGAACGTGCGGGACGAGTCTGCAGTCCCTAGTTTCCGGCTTTATCCTTGGCTCCATGCTCCGCCTGACGGCGTAGCGCATGCTCCAATGCCCGGTTCACGACCGGTTCTACCAGCTGGAAGTCTATGGTCTTAATGATGAAATCATAGGCCCCCAGCTTCATCGCCTCGACGGCCTCTTCGACTGTTCCATATGCGGTCAGCAAAACCACCACCACATCTTGCGATTTCTTGCGAATGGCCTCCAGGGTCTCGATCCCCGTTCTCCCAGGCATCCTCACGTCGAGGAGAATCAGATCGGGAACACTTTTCTCAAGCGCGGCCAGTAGTTCATCTCCGGACTTGAAGGCCTGGACTTGGTGCTGGCCCTGCGAGAGGCGCTTCACAAGCGCGTTGAGAATCAATGGTTCATCGTCTGCGACATAGATGCGAGCTTGCATTTCGGCACTCCTTTCGATGTAGTTCAGTACTCAATTCGTATGAGCCAGCAACAGTTTCGCAGATTTTAGCGCCCAACAACACCTTCCGCCTGATGCTTCTGCGCAAGCCGTGCGCCCTCATGCAAAGGCGGTGAGGTTACCAGGAACTTGACTCACGCGATAGGCCAGCGCGTGGTCCGAGAGCCCGCGGAAGTGCTCCATTCCAACGAGGACACAAGTGTGCCCGGCTTCAATGCTTCGATCTTGGAAACCGTGCAAATATTCCATGGTGGTGTGGTCCACAATCTTTCCGGCCAAAATGAGCATATAGTTGGCTTTCATGCCCTCAGGCACCACGATACTTTTGAGCGCCGCGTCGAGCTTCACCAGATTCATGCACGTGGCCGACGACAGGTAGATTTTATAGGGATTCTTCATCTCTCCGACGGTGCCCCGTAACACCGCGTTCGCCGCGACGGTCATCACGCTACGCGCGCCGCCGCCGCTGTCTCCGATGCGGATGACGGGATTACGGAACAACTCTTTGAATGCACCCCCCACCCCCTCACCTGGGGAAGCCCGTACGACATCCTTCACGAGCAACACGATCTTCGTCAGCGTCCCGACGATCATGCCGTCCAGGATGTCTGAGGTGGCCAACGTAACCACGACATTGACCATGGCGACAAACATCTGCTCCTTGCCGACCGCGAAGATCCGCTTGAAAACTTTGTGCGAGCACAGTTTCCATCCGATCCACATGAGTAACCCCGCCAGGGCCGATTTGGGAATGAGATTGATGAGGGATGCGGCAAACAACAAGATCAGCAACTGAAAACAGGCATAGTAGAAGTTGGCCCAGAGAGTGCGGCCGCCGGCGAGCATATTCGTCGTGCTTTTGAGCCCGCCGGGGATGATGGTCAAGCCACCCAGGAGACTGGAGGCAGTATTGGAGACCCC